>CALUMM010000028.1 GCA_944321755.1 uncultured Alistipes sp. | reverse complement strand
GCGGCCGTACCGTTCTCCCACGTACCGTCCTCGCGGCCGTTGAAGGCCGAAACCGGCAGGTCATCGCCCTTCAGGCCGTTGATCGGCTCGACGATGTTGCGCACGAACTCCGGATACGAAGCGTGCGACGGGGTTACGAAGCCCTTGTCCTCGATCTGCGCCCACTCGGCCGGAATCTCGACCTTCACGACCTCCTTGCCGCCGGCATCGACGGCTGCGTAGTTCATGTTGACGATATCCTCGCCCTTCTTGCCGTAGGATTTCAGGATGGCGTGCTTCATCTCATCGACGGCCTTTTCGAACGGAATGACGTTGGCGATCTTGAAGAAGGCCGACTGCATGATGGTGTTCGTGCGCGAGCCCAGGCCGAGTTCGGCGGCGATCTTCGTGGCGTTGATGATGTAGAAGTTGATCTTGTTCTTGGCCATGTAAGCCTTCATGTGGTCGGGCAGCGTGGCGCAGGTCGTCTCGGCGTCGTGTACCGAGTTCAGCAGGAACGAACCGCCGGGTTTCAGACCCTTCAGCACGTCGTACTTGTCGACATACGACGGAACGTGGCAGGCCACGAAGTCGGGCGTCGTCACGAGGTAGGGCGACGTGATGGGCAGATCGCCGAAACGCAGGTGCGACGACGTGTAGCCGCCCGACTTCTTCGAGTCGTAGGAGAAGTAGGCCTGACAGTACTTGTTCGTCGTGCCGCCGATGATCTTGATCGAGTTCTTGTTGGCACCCACCGTACCGTCGGCGCCCAGACCGAAGAAGAGGGCCTCGAACGTGCCGGGCTTGGCCAGCGAGATCTCCTCGCCGACGGGCAGCGAACGGAACGTCACGTCGTCGACGATGCCGACGGTGAACTGGTTCTTGGGCTCGGCCATTTTCAGGTTCTCGAAGACGGCCAGCATCTGGGCCGGGGTGGTGTCCTTCGACGAGAGTCCGTAGCGTCCGCCGATGATCAGCGGCATCTCGCCGCACGGCAGCGAATGGCGGCTCGTGGTGAAGGCCTCGACGACATCCAGGTAGAGCGGGTCGCCGTTGGCGCCGGGCTCCTTCGTGCGATCGAGCACGCAGATACGCTTCACGCTGGCGGGCAGCACGGCCATCAGGTACTTCACGGCGAACGGACGGTAGAGGTGTACGGTGATCACACCGACCTTCTCGCCCTTGGCGCGCAGGTAGTCGACCGTCTCCTTGATGGTTTCGGTCACGGAGCCCATGGCGATGATGATGTTCTCGGCATCCTCGGCGCCGTAGTAGACGAACGGCTTGTAGTCACGGCCGGTGATCTTCGAGATCTCCTTCATGGTGTCGGCCACCATGTCGGGCACGGCCTCATAGAACTTGTTGGCAGCCTCGCGCGTCTGGAAGTAGATGTCGGGGTTCTGAGCCGTACCGCGCGTTACGGGGTGCTCGGGGTTCAGGGCACGGGCACGGAAGGCCTTCAGGGCATCGCGGTCGAGCAGGGCCGTCAGCGAAGCCTCGTCGATGAGCTCGATCTTCTGGATCTCGTGCGAGGTGCGGAAACCGTCGAAGAAGTGCAGGAACGGAACGCGGGCCTTCAGCGAAACGAGGTGAGCGACACCTGCGAGGTCCATGACCTCCTGCACCGACGAGGTGGCCAGCATGGCGAAACCGGTCTGGCGGGCAGCCATCACGTCCTGATGGTCACCGAAGATCGAGAGGCACTGTGCGGCCAGGGCGCGGGCCGAGACATGGAAGACGCCCGGGAGCAGCTCGCCGGAGATCTTGTACATGTTGGGGATCATCAGCAGCAGGCCCTGCGAGGCGGTGAACGTCGAGGTCAGGGCGCCGCTCTGCAGCGATCCGTGGACGGCGCCGGCGGCTCCGGCCTCCGACTGCATCTCCACGACCTTCACGGTCTCGCCGAAGATGTTTTTCCGACCCTGCGCAGCCCACTCGTCCACGAGTTCGGCCATCGTCGACGACGGCGTGATGGGATAGATGGCCGCAACCTCCGAGAACATGTAAGCCACATGGGCCGCAGCGTAGTTACCATCACAGGTGATAAATTTCTTTTCTGCCATTTCAGTTAAATTTTAGATGATATTTGTGTGTTTGTTCACTCTTCACGGTCCGTCCCGGACAAACGGGCGTTGCAAATATACGAATTTCAACCGAAAAACGAAGCCTATTTTTGTTCAAAAAACATGTAAAATTTTACCGTTTTCGATGTTAGGAAAATAACAGCAGACTGTTATCCGGATAACAACGAAACAACGGGAAATCACCGAGTTGCGGAACTGGTTAACCAATAATACGTTACCCCAACGGCCCCGATCGGGCCGACAACCGCGCCCGGCAGGGATCACCGGCAGGAACACACCCGTTTTCCGATGAACTTCACCCGGCGGACGGGTTGGCGTTCAAGCGGTTTTTTCGTACCTTTGCCCGCATGATTCCCTATACGCGAAAAACATTGTCCAACGGACTCGTCGTTGCGGTCAACCGCGACCGGGCATCGAAACTCGCCGCCGTGAACCTCCTCTACCGGGTCGGGGCCCGCAACGAGAATCCCGCCCGCACGGGGTTCGCCCATCTGTTCGAACACCTCATGTTCCGGGGCACGCGCGCCGTTCCGAATTTCGACCTGCCGGTGCAGATGGCCTCGGGCGACAACAACGCCTTCACGAACAACGACTACACGGATTTCTACATCACCCTTCCGAAAGACAACCTCGAAACGGCGCTGTGGCTCGAAAGCGACCGCATGGAGGGGCTCGACATCACGCCCGAAAAACTCGAAACCGAGAAACGGGTTGTCATCGAGGAGTTCCGCCAGCGCTACCTCAACCAGCCCTACGGCGACCAGACGATGCTGCTGCGGGCGCTGGCCTACCGTACCCACCCCTACCGCTGGGCCACCATCGGGCTGACCCCCGACCACATCGCCCGGGCAACGCTCGCCGACGTCGAGGCCTTCTACCGGCGCTATTACCACCCGTCGAACGCCATACTTTCGATCTCGGCCGACCTCGACGAGGAGCGGATGCTCGACCTGGCCGAAAAGTGGTTCGGCGCACTCGCCGACACGCCCGCAGCTGCGGACCCGATCCCGCAGGAGCCTCCGCAGACGGAGGCCCGGCGCCAGGAGGTCGAACGCGACGTCCCGGCCACGACCGTTTCGGTAGCCTACCGCATGTGCGCCCGCACCGAACCCGATTTCTACACGGCCGACCTGGTCTCCGACCTGCTGGCCGGAGGCGATTCGGGGCGCCTCTACACCCGGCTGGTCAAGGAGCGCAACCTGCTGTCGAGCGTCAACGCCTACGTCTCGGGCGACGTCGACCCCGGGCTGTTTGTCTTCACGGGGCAGTTGCTCCCCGGCACGACCCCCGAAGCCGTGGAAGCGGCCTTCCGCGAGGAGATCGAGGCCCTGCAGCGCGACGCCGCCACGGAGTACGAGATCGAAAAGGTCAAGAACAAGTTCGAGGCCAACACGCTCTTCGGCGAACTGAACGTCATGAACAAGGCCATGAACCTCGGCTTCTACGAGATGCTCGGCGACCCGGGGCTCATCAACCGCGAAGTCGACCGCTACCGGGCCGTCACCCCCGACGATATCCGGTCGTTCTGCCACCGCGTACTCGCCCCCGAGAAGAGTTCCACCCTTATCTACCGCGCAAAAAAATGACTCCTCCCCGCATCAACCCTTCGGAAATCGACGTGCAGCAGGCCGAAAAGAGCGTGCTGGCAAACGGCGTCGCGCTCTACACGCTCCCCTCGGCGGATTTCGAGGTGCTGCGCATCTCGTTCGTCTTCCGGGCCGGCTCGGCCGTGCAGACGGTGCCCTTCTCAGCCTCGGCCGCCGCAAACCTGCTGGCCGAAGGCTCCGACCGCCGGAGCGCACAGCAAATCGCCGAACAACTCGACTACTACGGCTCGTGGTACGACGTGAACATCGACCGCGACTACGCCTATATCAACTTCGCCACGCTTTCGAAGTTCTTCGACCAAACGCTCGACGTCGCCGCGGAGATCCTGCTCCGTCCGGCCTTCCCCGAGGAGGAGTTGCGCACCTACGCCGCCAAGCGCCGCCAGCGGCTCGCCATCGACCGCACGAAGGTCGACGTGCAGGCCCGCGAAGCCTTTGCCCAGGCGCTCTTCGGCCCCCGACACCCCTACGGCATCTCGTCCGACGAAAGCCTCTACGACTCGCTGACACGCGCCGATGTCTCGGACTTCTACCGGCGGTTCTATACGGCCGAAAACTGCTTCGTGGTGTGCAGCGGCCGGATCGGCGAACACGAACGCCAGGCCATCGGGGCGCTTGCGGAGCAGCTTCCCCACGGTCCGGCCGGAACCGGCGCCGACTTCCCGGCCCCCGAGACCGTCCACGAAGCCTTCGTCCCGCACCCCGGGGCCGTGCAGTCGGCATTGCGGCTGGGGCGTCTGCTCTTCCCGCGCCAGCACCCCGATTTCGTAGGGATGCAGGTCGTGGCCACGGCCCTCGGCGGCTACTTCGGGTCGCGGCTGATGCAAAACCTCCGCGAACGCAACGGATACACCTACGGCGTGGTGGCCGCGATGGTCAATTTCGAACGCGCGGGTTACTTCGCCGTGGCCACGCAGGTCGGCACCGACGTCACGCAGGAGGCCCTGCAGGAGATCTACCGCGAGATCGAACGCCTGCGCACGGAGCCGATGCCCGACGAGGAGCTGGCGCTGGTGAAGAACATGATGACGGGTGAGATGATGCGGATTCTCGACGGGCCGTTCGGGATTGCCGACGTTACGATCGAGAACATCCTCTGCGGCTTCGACAACACGGTCATCGGGGAGAACATCCGCCGTATCCGGAGCATGACGCCCGCCGACGTGCAGCGTCTGGCCCGGAAATACCTGGCACGCGAGAATCTCGTAACAGTCTCCGCGGGCTTACCCCTTTAAGAAAGGGGTTTTAGCGGCTGCTGAGTCTTTAGCGGTTTCCGAAGCGTGAATCCGCCCGTCTAAGAGCCGGGTACCTTTTGGTGTCAAAAGGTACCACCAAAACCAGCCGCAAGTTGCTTTTTGCGGGAATCATCGAAAATCCTCGCTGAACGGGCGCAGTAAGATCAAGCCTTTACAGCCTCCCGTTCCGGGCGCTCGGATTTCCGATGATTCTTTTTCCGCAAAAAACAAAGTGCGCCCTCCTAAGAGGAGGGTTCTATGGGCTGCTGAGCCTTTAGCGGTTTCCGAAGCGTGAATCCGCCCGTCTAAGAGCCGGGTTTTAAGGGCGATGGGGCGAGTGACGTGTTTCCGATCCGGTTTTGCGCTTCGACCGTCGGGAGCGGTGATTTGCTTCCGATCCTTTCGGGCATACCTTCGCCCCTAAATCCGGCTTCTTAAGCCGGTCGGTTTTTGCGGGGCTTTTTGACGATGCAAAAAGCCCCTTTAAGAAAGGGGTTTTATGGGCGGAGGAGCGAATGAAGGGTTGCCGAAGCGGTTCCGCGCCTCGAACGTCGCCCGGATTTCTCTCGAACGACAACGCCGCCAGCGCCGTACAGCCGC
Source organism: uncultured Alistipes sp. (assembly GCA_944321755.1). GTDB lineage: Bacteria > Bacteroidota > Bacteroidia > Bacteroidales > Rikenellaceae > Alistipes. The sequence goes on along the minus strand of CALUMM010000028.1, from coordinate 25,713 downwards.
TCACATTCAACTCCGCCAACTCATTGCACGAGCAATTCAACCCCGTCACTCCAGACAGGGTTCAATAAGAAAAGACTCCATTTCTTTATTGTCGGAGAAATCCAGATAACCATCTCCAGTGCAACCGCTAATAATCACCGACTTCAACTGATTGCAGGAGCAGTCCAAGTACATCAGTTTCGTGTTTGAGCTCGTATCCAACTCCGTCAACTCATTGCACGAGCAGTTCAAATACGCCAGCACCGTGCAGCCGCTCACATCCAACTCCGTCAACATATTGAAATAGCAGTTCAAGTGCGTCAGTTTCGTATTTTGGCTCACATCCAACACCGTCAGTTCATTGAAGGAGCAATTCAGCGTTTCCAGCGATTCGAAATACTCGATTCCCTGCAGGGAGGTCAGGGAGCCGTAGCTATCAGACGACCCCGAAACATCCAGTTCGGTAATTGCGGCGACATCCTGCGGGGTGATATTTTCCGCGTCGGTGATATAACCCCGATCCTCCAATATCTGGAGAAATGCAGGGTCGAACAGGGATGCAAAATTTTCATCTTCCGTCGGGGGGGGGATTTTTTCATCCTTGTCCTTCCCGCATCCGGCAAAGGTGAGGGTGGCAACGAGGGTCAGCAGGTAAAAGCGTTTCATGGAAATTCTTGTTTGGTTTGTCATGGGTTTACAGACATTCCCAATATACGCATTTTTCCCGAATTGGCCATGCCGATCCGCCCAAAAGAGGTTAAAAACAGGGCATTTCGAAAAAAAAGGAGCGGTCCACCGTGTGCTGCCCGCTCCTTTTCATCACTTCAAGCTCCGCTTCCAATCAACCGCTCCAACCAACTGGTCATTCCGCGATTCCGGCCAGAGCCTTCCATGCTCACGTTTCCAACGGGTTGACGCCCCGCGATTCCGGCCAGTACCCCTTTATTCCCGCTTCTCCAATCGCTCCGCGACCCAGCGGGTCAGCTCAACGAACTCCGCCACCGAGAGCGTCTCGGCCCGCCGCGTAAAGAAGGGGTGCTCCTCACCGCCGAAGTTCCCGAAAACCACCTTCAACGAGTTGCGCAGCATCTTGCGCCGCTGTCCGAACGAGGCCTTCACGACCTTGATAAACAGCGCTTCGTCGCAGTCGAGCCGCTCTACGCCGTTCCTCCGCAGGCGGATCACGGCGCTCTTGACCTTCGGAGGCGGGTTGAAGACCGTCTCATTCACCGTGAAGAGATATTCGATGTCGTACCACGCCTGCAGGAGCACCGACAGGATGCCGTACTCCTTCGATCCGGGCGGCTCGGCGATCCGCACGGCCACCTCCTTCTGCACCATTCCCACACACTCGGGCACCAGGTCGCGGTTTTCGAGCACCTTGAAGAAGATTTGCGACGAAATATTGTAGGGGAAGTTACCGATGATCCGCACTCCCCCGGGGAAGTGCGTGCGAAGGTCCATTTTCAGGAAATCGGCGCCCAGAAGCCGCGGCGCAAAGTCGGGATAGTGCGCATGAAGGTATTCGACACTCTCCGTATCGATCTCCACTCCCCAGGTGGTGATGTCGTCGCGCCGCAGCAGGAACTGCGTCAGCACACCCATCCCGCACCCCACTTCCAGCGTGTCAGCAGGAGCTTCGGCCGAACCTCCCGAGAGGGCTTCGGCAATCTTGCGCGCGATGTTCAGGTCGGTCAGGAAGTGCTGACCCAATGCCTTTTTGGCCCGGACCTCCGTCATTTCTTCGACCGACGGTTACGTTTTTTCTTTTCATCGCGTTCGCGGGCGCATTTCTCCTGAGCCGCACGCCGCTGCGTGAGGCGGAACGTGTAGAGCAAACCCACAAATCCAACCCCCAACAGCAGGACCCAGAACCAGACGGCAATACCGCGCTCCATATACTCCAGGGCATAGATGATGCCCGCAATAGCCACGATCATGCCGACCATGCGCACCACCTGCATGAAATTGAATTTCATCATCATTTCTCCTTTTCAACGGTTTTACGGATCCGATGGTGCAAGGCCCCGAAAGTCATCGCTGCCGAAGCCAGGGCCAACAACAAAGGAAGATACCACAGATCCCCACTTTCGGCCACGGAAACCCGCCATCCCGAAATCACGGCTCCAAGAAAAAACACAACGGCCAGCACGGCCATCACACGGTCGATCGTTCGCATCGGCTAAGGAATTTTATGTCTGTCCACCTCGTCGAGATGTTTGCGCTTCTTTTTGTGGAATTCATTGTAAACCATTCCGGAGGCTGCCGCAACGAACAGGATGCCGATGATGAAATCAAAAGCATGGACACAATTCGAATGGGTGAACTTCCAGTACACATTGGTTCCCAGCCACACCAAGGTCAACAACAGAAAAACAAGAGCAAGTGTAAAAGTCTTTTTGTTCATAGGCGCAGTCTTTAGGTTTTATCAATTCGGCGCCCGTCCTCCCGTCCCTTGCGGGAACAACCCGGCTCCGATCTTTTCTGCTCACACGCTCTTCCGTCTCCCATCTTCCCCCCCTCCGGTCGGTTACCTCATCACGCCCCGGGTCAGTTGCCCTGTTCGCAGATGAACTTGATGCGCACCAGACGGATCTCCTCCTCGGTGTAGTCGGCACCCAGCTCCTCAATGGCCGCATCCAGCGAATCGCTCTCGGCATCCTCCTTGAAATAGAGGTAGATGTCCTCGATCTTGTCCTCGTCCATGAACTCCTTCAGGTAGTAGGAGATGTCGAGTTTCGTACCGGCATTGACGATGGCTTCGATCTCGGTGAGCAGTTCGTCGAAGTCGAGGTCCTTGGCGCGTGCGATGTCCTCGAAATCCATCTTCCGGTCGATGGACTGGATGATGAAGATCTTGTTGCCGGACTTGCTGGCCACGCCCTTGACGACCATGTCCTGCGGACGGATGATCTCCTTCTCCTCGACATAGGCCTTGATGAGCTTGATGAACTCCTCGCCGAACTTGCGGGCCTTGCCGACGCCCACGCCCGTGATGTTCTGCATCTCTTCGAGCGTGATCGGGTACTGCATGGCCATATCTTCGAGCGAGGGGTCCTGGAAGATCACGAACGGAGGCAGTCCGTGCTGTTTGGCGACCTTCTTGCGCAGGTCCTTGAGCATGGCAAAGAGCTCCTCGTCGGCCGCCCCGCCCTTGCCCATCGGCGCCACGGCTTCGGCCTCCTTCTCCTCCTCGTCGTAGTCGTGGTCGAGGGTCACCGTCACGGGATAAGGCATGGCGATGTAGTTTTCTCCCTTCTTGTTGATGGAGATGAGTCCGTAGTTTTCGATGTTCTTGTCGATCAGCCCGAGGATCAGCGCCTGCCGCAGCACGGCGCCCCAGAAGCGGGCATCGTGCTCGACCCCGGCTCCGAACCATTTCGAGGTATTGTGCCCGTAGCTCTTGATGAGGGCTGTATTCTTGCCCACGAGCACGTTGATCAGGTAGTCGACCTTGAACTTGTCGCCGATGTCGCGCAGGGCCTCCAGGGCCATTTTCAAGGCTGCGCGCGCGTCGACCTTGGGTTTGGGGTTGCGGCAGTTGTCGCAGTTTCCGCAGTTGTCCTCGGTGTACTCCTCGCCGAAATAGTGCAGCAGGGTTTTACGGCGGCACATCGAGCTTTCGGCATAGGAGACCGTTTCGAGCAGGAGCAGTTTCCCGATCTCCTGTTCGGCGACGGGTTTGCCCTGCATGAACTTTTCGAGTTTCTGGATATCCTTATAACTATAAAAGGCCAGGCAATAGCCCTCTCCGCCGTCGCGTCCGGCGCGTCCGGTCTCCTGGTAATATCCTTCGAGCGACTTCGGGATGTCGTAGTGGATGACGTAGCGCACGTCGGGCTTGTCGATGCCCATTCCGAAAGCGATCGTGGCGACGATCACCTCGACCCGCTCCATGAGGAAATCATCCTGGTTGGCAGCGCGCGTCGCGGCGTCCATGCCGGCATGGTAGGCTCGGGCGCGGATGCCGTTGGCGATCAGCAGCTCGGTCAGCTCCTCGACCTTCTTGCGGCTCAGGCAGTAGACAATGCCGCTCTTGCCTTCGTTCTGTTTGATGAAGCGGATGATGTCGTGGTCGACGTTGTGCTTGGCGCGGATCTCGTAGTAGAGGTTCGGGCGGTTGAACGACGACTTGAAGACCGAAGCGTCGGACATCCCGAGGTTCTTCTGGATATCCATCTGCACCTTGGGGGTTGCCGTGGCCGTGAGGGCGATCAGCGGGGCCTGTCCGATTTCGTTGATGATCGGCCGGATGCGGCGGTACTCGGGGCGGAAGTCATGGCCCCACTCCGAGATGCAGTGCGCCTCGTCGATGGCGTAGAACGAGATCTTGATCTTGCGCAGGAAAGCCACGTTATCCTCCTTGGTGAGCGACTCGGGGGCGAAATAGAGCAGTTTGGTCTTGCCGTCGAGCACGTCCTGGCGGACCTGTGCCACGGCGGTCTTGTTGAGCGACGAGTTCAGGAAGTGCGCAATGCCCGACTCGGCCGAGAAGGTGCGCATGGAATCCACCTGGTTCTTCATCAGGGCGATGAGCGGCGAAATGACGATCGCCACTCCGTCCATCAGGAGAGCCGGCAGCTGGTAGCACAACGATTTGCCTCCGCCCGTAGGCATCAGCACAAAGGTGTCCTTACCCTCCAGCACATTGCGGATCACCGCCTCCTGATTCCCCTTGAATGACGAGAAACCGAAATACTCTTTCAGTTTGTCATGCAAGAGAGAAGAATCGAACTGTTTCATTTCGCCGTTTGTATGCATTAAAAGAAAATTCAACGTAAAGATAAAAAACTTTTCGGAAAAAAGCATAACTTTGTGAAAATTTTATATTGTACATCATGCGCCTTTACACCAGCGAACTGGTCAAGAAATACAAGTCCCGGACGGTGGTCGACCACGTGTCGATCGACGTGAACCAGGGCGAGATCGTCGGACTGCTCGGGCCCAACGGCGCGGGCAAAACCACCACCTTCTACATGATCGTCGGCCTGATCAAGCCCAACGAGGGGCGGATCTTCCTGGAGAACGACCAGGGGCAGGTGAGCGAACTGACCGGGCTGCCGGTCTACCGCCGGGCTCAGCTGGGTGTGGGTTATCTGGCGCAGGAGGCGTCGGTATTCCGCCGCCTGTCGGTCGAGGACAACATCCGCGCGGTGCTGGAGATGACCGACTACTCGAAAGAGTACCAGGCCGAGCGCGTCGAGGCGCTGATCGAGGAGTTCCGGCTCCAGAAGGTCCGCAAGAGCCTCGGCATCCAGCTCTCGGGAGGCGAACGCCGCCGCACGGAGATCGCCCGCGCGGTGGCCATCAACCCGGCGTTCATCCTGCTGGACGAACCCTTCGCGGGCGTGGACCCCATCGCCGTGGAGGATATCCAGTCGATCGTGGCGACGCTCAAGCACAAGAACATCGGCGTGATCATCACCGACCACAACGTCGACGAGACGCTGGCCATCACCGACCGCACCTACCTGCTCTACGAGGGCAAGATCCTCAAGACCGGTACGGCCGAGGAGCTGGCTGCCGACCCCATGGTGCGCAAGGTCTACCTCGGACAGCACTTCGAGCTCAAGAAGAGCCACCAGCTGACCCAGGAGATGAAGAACCGCCGGGGCGAAGAGATGCGCCAAGCCGCGGAGGAGGGCCAGGAATAGCCGGGGCCCCGAACCGGGGGGGGGCAGAGGAGACAGGAAGAGACAGGAGGAGAGAGGAGGAGAGAGGAGGAGAGAGGAGGAGAGAGGAGGAGACAGGGAGAGAGGAAGAGCTGCGGCCCCGGAAAGAAGGGGGGGGGCGTCCCGGGAGAAAGCAGACCGCCCAAAAAAGTCAGGTTTAGGTTAGGATATATATGGACAAAACGGTTCCACCGGGCCGCGTCAAAGGCACGCTGACGCCGCCCTGCTCGAAAAGTTATGCACAGCGTGCCCTGGCGGCAGCCCTGCTCTCGGAAGAGCCCACGGTGCTGCGCAATCTGGAGTTCTGCGACGACACCCGTTCGGCGCTGCGCTGCATCGAGACGCTCGGCGCCCGGGTCGAACAGGTCGACCCCACGTCGCTCTCGATCAAGGGGGGACTGAACCCCCGGGGCAACCGCCTCGACGTCGGGGAATCGGGCCTCTCGACACGCCTGTTCACCCCCGTGGCCTCGCTCTGCCCGACGCCCATCACCATCGAAGGCCGCGGGTCGCTGCTCAAGCGCCCGATGACGATGATGCTCGACCCGCTGCGGCAGTTGGGCGTCACGGTGCGCGACAACGGCGGATTCCTGCCCATCGAGGTGTGCGGACCGATCCACGGCGGAGAGGTCGAAGTCGACGGTTCGGTCTCGTCGCAGTTCATCACGGGGCTGCTGCTCTCGCTGCCGCGGGCCGAACGTGACACCACGCTGCACGTCCGCGACGCCGTCTCGACCCCCTATCTGGACATGACGCTCGACACGGCCGAACGCTTCGGCATCGAGATCAACCAACGCGACTACGAGGAGTTCTACATCCCGGGACGCCAGCACTACGGCGCCACCTACTTCAGCATCGAGGGCGACTGGAGCGCCGCGGCGATGCTGCTGGTGGCAGGCGCCACGGCCGGGGAGATCACCGTTCGCAACGTCTCGACGCTCTCGAAACAGGCCGACACGGCCATCTGCACGGCCCTCGTGCGGGCCGGGGCTGCGGTGATCAACGAACCGGATGCCGTCACGGCGGTCCACCGCCCGCTGCAGGGCTTCGAATTCGACGCCACGAACTGTCCCGACCTCTTCCCGGCGCTGGCGGCGCTGGCGGCCGCGGCCGAGGGGGTGAGCACGATCCGCGGGACGTCGCGCCTGGAGTACAAGGAGTGCAACCGTGCCGAGGCGATCCGCGAGGAGTATGCCAAACTGGGCATCGAGGTCGACACCTCGGAGGAGGACGTGATGCGGATCCGCGGCGGAGCGATCCACGCCACCCGGACCCGGAGCCACGGCGACCACCGCATGGCGATGTCGCTGGCCGTGGCGGCGCTGCGTGCGGACGGGGCCGTGGAGATCGAAGGGGCGGAGAGCGTTGCCAAGAGCTATCCGAGTTTCTTCGAGGATCTGGAGCATGTCCGGGTGTAAAGGGGTACGAAAACGAATCGACGATGAATCAATACGGAGAAAATTTCCGGCTCGCCATCTGGGGCGAGTCGCACGGGCCGCAGGTTGGCATCACGATGGACGGCGTTCCGGCGGGCATTCCGCTCTCGGAGGCTGATTTCGAGGCCGACCTGGCGCGCCGCCGCAGCGGAGCTGCGGGCACGACCCCGCGCCGCGAACCCGACCTGCCGACGATCGTCTCGGGGCTCTGGAACGGCCGCACGACCGGCGCGCCGCTGACCGTGACCTTCGCCAATACGAATACCCGCTCGCAGGACTACGCCAATGTCGTGCAGCACTTCCGCCCGTCGCACGCCGACTGGGTGGCCTACCGGAAGTTCAACGGCTGCAACGACCCGCGCGGCGGAGGCCATTTTTCGGCCCGGCTGACCGTGGCGCTGGTCGCCGCGGGGGTCGTGGCCAAGAAGATCCTGCCCGAAGGGGTGCGTTTCACGACGCGCCTCACGGAGATCGGCGGCTGCACCGACCCGGCGCGTTTTGACGAGGTGGTACGCGCGGCAGCCGCCGACCGCGACTCGGTGGGCGGTGTGGTCGAATGCCGGGTCGAAGGGGTTCCCGCGGGGCTCGGCGAGCCCTTCTTCGATTCGGTCGAGAGCTGTGTGGCCCATCTGCTCTTCTCGATCCCGGCCGTCAAGGGGGTGGAGTTCGGGAGCGGATTCGCCGGAAGCCGGATGCGGGGTTCGGAGAACAACGACCCGATCGCCGACGCCGAGGGGCACACCCGGACGAACCATGCCGGAGGGATCAACGGCGGAATCACGAACGGCAACGAGGTGGTGGTGCGTGCGGCGCTGAAGCCCACGCCGAGCATCTCCCGCCCGCAGGAGACCTACAACCTCACGACCGGCCGGGTCGAAGCGCTGGAGATCCGCGGACGCCACGACGCCTGTGTGGCGCTGCGGGGTGCAGTGGTCGTCGAGGCCGCCGTGGCCATCGCCCTGGCTGACCTGATGAAGCGATGATGTCCTCTTCCGGTTCTGAGACCTCCCCGATCCGCAAAATGCCTGCCGCCCCGAGATGACCTGCCGCGAAATCATCGAATCGATCACCACCCGACTGTCGGGCCTCTACGATCTGCGTGAGGCCCGGGCCATTGCCCGCGTGCTGGTAAGCGAACGGGCCGGGATTCCGGTCTCGGCGCTGCTGACCGACCCCGGAGCCGAGCTTCGGATCGAAGGGCTGGAGGCGGATGCCGAACGGCTGGCAGGCGGGGTTCCGCTGCAATACGTTGTCGGGGCGGCTGAATTCTACGGACGCCGGTTTGCGGTGCGCGAGGGGGTATTGATCCCGCGCCCCGAGACTGAGGAGCTGGTTGACCGCATCGTGCGCAGTGAACGCAGGGGGCCGGGAGCGACGGCCGGCGAGGTCCCGGGAGCCCTCCGCATTCTGGACGTAGGGACCGGCAGCGGCTGTATTGCCGCCTCGCTGGCGCTGGAACTCCCCGGAGCGGAGGTTTTCGCCGCAGAGATCGCGGACGAGGCGCTGGCCATGGCGGAGGAGAATTTCCGGAGGCTGGGGGCCCGTGTGACGCTCCGGCGGGCCGATGCCCTCAACGGTCTGGAGGCGCAATTCCCCGAAAAATTCGACGTGATCGTCTCGAATCCGCCCTATGTCCCGGCAAGCGACCGGGCGGCGATGCACCCCAACGTCCGCGACCACGAACCGGCCGTAGCGCTGTTCGTCCCGGACGACGATCCGCTGTGCTTCTACCGTGCCATTGCCCGGGCCGGACGGCGGATGCTGCGGCCCGGGGGGCGGCTCTGGTTCGAGATCTACGAACACGCGGCGAAGGCGATGCGCGAAATGCTCGCCGGGGAGGGCTACACCGATACGATCGTCTACAAGGACCTTTTTGATAAAGACCGGATCACATGCAGCCGACGGAAATAACGAAAAAACGCGAAAAACGCACCAAAACGCCCGAACAGGCCCTTGCGGCGCTGATGCGGCTCTGTGCCCGGGCCGAGAAGTCGGAGAGCGACGCCCGGCGTCTGATGCGCGGCTGGGGGCTCTCGGAAAAGGATGCCGAAGGGGTACTGGCGCGTCTCGTGCGCGAGCGTTTCATCGACGATGCACGCTATGCCGAAGCCTTCGTGCGCGAAAAGCTGCGGCTGAGCGGCTGGGGCGAGTACAAGATCCGCACGGCCCTCCAGCGCAAGGCAATCCGCCGCGAAGCGATCGATGCGGCGCTGGCGCAAGCCGACCGGCAGGGAATGGGCGAACGCCTCGCGCAACAGCTTGCCCGCAAGGCCCGGACGGTGAAATACGCCACGCCCTACGAACTGAAAACCAAACTCATCCGATACGGGCTTTCGCTCGGATACGACTACGAGGCGGTGCTGGATGCGGCCTCGTCCTTCGTCAAAGATACGGACTCATGCGACGAATTCTGACCCTTTTCCTGCTGGCGGGCCTCTGGGTTGAGGCTCCGGCCCAGCGGCTCGATCCCGACGACTATATCTACCCGATCCTCCAGGAGTCGCGGCTCTGTTCGGCCAACTTCGGCGAGCTGCGCCCCGGGCATTTCCACGCCGGGGTGGACATCAAGACCGACGGCGTGGAGGGGAAACCCCTCGTGGCCGTGGCCGACGGTTATGTCTCGCGCCTCTCGGTTTCGGCGGGCGGTTACGGACGCGCCATCTACCTCACGCTGCGCAACGGCACGACGGCCGTCTACGGCCACCTGCAACGCTTCCGCGACGACATCGAGGAGCATGTCCGCACGGAGCGCTACGCCCGCCGCTCGAACGGCGTCAGCCTCTGGTTCGAACCAGGCGTCTGGCCCGTGAAGCAGGGCGACGTGATCGGCTACTCGGGCAACAGCGGCTCGTCGGGCGGCCCGCACCTGCACTTCGAGATCCGCGACACCCCGACGCAACGGCTCTACAACGTCGTCCGCGAAGGGGTCATCCGCCCCGCGGACAACCTCCCGCCCCGCATCCGGCGGGTGCACTACGTCGAGGTCGACACCGTGGGCGGCGTTGCGGTGCGCAGTACGCCGGAGAGTTACGCCGTGGTGCGCGACGCCGGGGGAGGCTACCGCCTGACCCGCAGCGAAGCCGTCGGCGTGGGGCGCAAGGGTTATTTCATCGTCGAGGTTTCGGACCGCCGCAACGGCGTCTACAACACCTTCGGGGTGTGGCGCGTCACGGCCAGCCTCGACGGGAAACCCTACTTCGAGTACCGCATGGACGGCTTCACGCACTACCTGTCGCGCTGCTGCGACGCCGTGAGCTGCTACGCGCTCAAGATCGGCTCGCGCAACGAGGTGATCCGACTGGCCCAACTGGCCGGGGCTCCCGACCTGTTCTATCCGGTGATGGAGGAGCGCGGGTTGGTGCGCACGGCGGCAGGCGGGCGGCACCGCCTCCGGATCGAGGTCGAGGACGACAGCGGCAACCGTTCGTCGCTGGAGTTTTCGATCGAAGGACGCGGGGAGACGTTCCACGCCGAGGCCAATTCGGCCGCCGTGGCGGTTTTCCCGGGTCGGAATTCCGTCGTGAGGGCCGGTTCCGGAGCCGAAATCCGCATCCAGCAGGGATCGCTCTACGAACCGCTCTTCCTGCATCCCGAACGTCTCGACACGCCCCAGGGCGGGCCGGGCATCGTCGTGCTCTCCCCGGCCTACCGGTTCCTCGAAGCGACAACCCCGCTGCGGACTCCGGCGCTCGTGACGATCCGCACGCAGGTGCCCCGGGAGTTGCAGCTCCGCACCGTCCTGGCCGGTCGCGGCCGCAAGGGCGGACTCTACCACGTGGGAGGAAGCTACTCGAACGGTGCCGTGACGGCCGTCACCCGCACGACGGGCGATCTGGTCGTCGTGGCCGACACGCTGGCACCTGCGATCCGGCCGCTCTTCACCGAAGGGGCGAACCTCGCAGGGGCGGAGGCGTTGCGATTCCGCGTTTCGGACAACTTTTCGGGGATTGCGGCCTGGACGCTCCACATCGACGGGGAGTGGGTTCCGTGCGACCGGTTTCCGATGAGGGGGACGCTGGTGTACTTTTTCGACACGCCGGCCAGCCGTCGCAAACACACGATCGACCTTACGGTCCGCGACGGATGCGGGAATACGGCCCGCTACACGGGAACATTTGTCCGGTAGGCGGCCGCGAAGAGGGGCATGGCGCTTCGATCCAACCCGACCCGTTCCAATCAACAGGCCTCACCCGACCCGGCAACAGACCCCGCCCAACCACAAAAAACGGTCGGATGGCTCGATCCGGCCCGTTCCGACAAGGTTCTGCCCGACCCGGCAACAGGCCCCGCTCAACCACAAAAAACGGTCGGATCGCTCGATCCGGCCCGTTCCGACAAGGTTCTGCCCGACCCCGCCCAACAGGCCCCGTCCAACCACAAAAAAAGCGGACAACCCGTTTGAGTTGTCCGCTTTGGTAGCGGGAGGAGGACTCGAACCTCCGGCCTTCGGGTTATGAGCCCGACGAGCTACCAACTGCTCCATCCCGCGATATATCTTCCGTGCCCTCTTCCAACCGTCTCTCCGAAGCCAATCACCGCTTCCCAAGCCAGCCAGCCTCATCGGGCCCCTTTATCGCTTTTGCGTGTGCAAAGATAAGTCAAATATTTCTTTCTTCCAAATCAAAATCCGTCCGAAGACCGGCCCAGAGGAGCATATATCCTTTTTATCAGACGCTTACACCGAAAAAATTATTTCAGGGCCCCGGCGACAATCTCCGCCAGATCGCGCACTTCACCCTTCGTTCCGCGGCCGATGGCCTTCTTGCAGAGCGGGCAGGCCGTGACGATCACATCGGCCCCCGTAGCCTCCAGTTCCCCGGCCACGGCCCGTGCAATCTGCACCTGCTGACCGTCCGAAATCGCCGTATTGGCCACCGAGGATCCGCAGCAAAGGGCATTCTCGCGCGTCGAGGCCGGTTCGAGCAGCTGGCCCACCGCCTCGATCACGGCCCGGGGTTCGTCGTAAATCCCGCTGCCGCGCCCCAGCTCGCAGGGATCGTGGTAGGTGAAGCGCGTCGTTCCCCGCTCCGGCGTCAGGCGCCCGGCCCGGATCAACCGCAGGATGTACTCCGAATGGTGGAGCACCTCCACACCCGGCAGGTCGTAATCCTCGCGGAAGACCTTCAGACAGATCGGGCACGACGTCACGAGCGTCGTGATGCCGTGTTTGCGGAAGAGATCGGCGTTGTATTTCATCATCTTGCGCGCGGAATCGGTCTCCCCGGCGAGCTTGAGCGGACGCCCGCAGCAGACGCCGCCCTCACGGTCGGCCCACCAGACCTCCTCGCCCGCGGCCTCGAAGATCGTCGACATGGCCGTCAGGGTCCGGGGCGTGAGCAGCGTCATGCACCCCGCGAAATAGCCCACCTTGCCCTCACCCGACGAGCGGTCCAGCCCCTTGAAATAGCCGTAACGGCGTTCGTCGGGGACGTTGCGCATCCGGTCGCGCGCGTTGAGCCGCAGCGTGTTGAGGTCGATGTTTACGGGGCATTTCTCCACGCAGCGCCCGCACATCAGGCAGTTGTCGGCGACCTGCAGCCGCAGATGGCCGTAACGGCGGTCGCGCAGGAAGTAGACCGACTGTACATCATTGATTCCCAAAACGCTCTGCAGCTGACAGGGGTCGATGCAGATGCCGCAGCGCGAACAGGCTTCAACCTGGAAATTGTCATACGACGACTCCTTCTCCGAGGAACGCACGCCGTAGCGGCGCAGGAAGATGAGCGGGATCTCCGTGAAGATGTGCATGTAGCGCGAGAAGGGCAGCGCCACGAAGAAGACCCCGAGGCACGAGGAGTAGAACCACCAGGCCACGGATTCGAGCGTCATGAGGGGCATGACGCCGATATGCTCCGCCATCCATCCGCCGAGGCCTCCGGTGAGAAATCCCCCGCCGCCATAGAGGGCGCAGGTGGTGCTTTCAGCCAGCAGGCGCGCCGGGAAGATGAACCACAGGGCCGAAAGGGCGATGCGGTCGCCGAGAACATGCTTCGTGGTGCGGCGCATTCCCATGGCGCGCGAGTAGAGCCGCTTGCCCCAGGCCAGCGCCACGCCCGACAGGACGAAGAGCAGCAACAGGTCCATCAGGAAGTCGAACACGGGTTTGTGTTCGAGGCTCGTAGCGAAGTATTTGAAGAAGATATGGCCCTGAATCGGCACCCAGCGGAAGCCGAGATAGGCGACGGTCTCGATCCAGCCGGTCAGGATCAGCAGGAACCACCCGAATGCCAGCGACATGTGCATGTAGCCCAGCAGGGGGTTGACGCGGAAGATGCGGCGGTGCAGGAGCGATTCGCTGACGACCTCGCCCACGGCTTCGAATGTCCGGCGCGTCGGCAGTCCGCGCAGCAGCCGGATCTTGTCGCGGTGCGGCAGGAGCCAGAGCCATTTCCCCCACTTCCACGCCACGATGAGGAACATCAGCGCGGCACCGAGGATGAACGGCAGACAGAAGGGTGCGTAGAAAGTCATCGTCAGAAATCTCCCAGTTTACGTTTGATCAGCATGACCACCCCCCGGGTGTTGATTCCGCGGGGGCAGACCAGGCGGCATTTGCCGCACAACATACATTTGTTCATCTCCTCGTAGGCGCCCTGGTACTCGCCGCGGCGCACGAGCGTGTGGACCTTGCGGAAATTGAACGACGTAAGGTTGCCTGCCGTACAGATCGCCGTGCAGGCTCCGCAGCCGATGCAGGTCTGCAGTTCGGGCATCTCGCGCAGGATTTCGTCGCTCTTGCGCAGGTTGTTGCGGTCCAGGTCGATGGCCCGGGGCTTCGAGATCGTATATCCGAAATTGATCGCCGCCATCGCTATGCCTCCGCGTATTTTGCCGCGGCATCGGCCGCCGCGGTCGCTTCGTTCAACGTCTCGCCGATGCTCTTGGGGGCAGTCACGGCCCCGGCGTAGAAGATCCCCCCGACATTGCTGCAGACATTCCCCAGGAAGAGGTCGCGCGGGGCCATAAAGCCGCTCGACGCACGGTTCAGCCCGGCGCCTTCGGCCAGCCGGGCATTGTCGTCGTTGGCCCGCATCCCGATGAGCAGCACCAGCATGTCGACACTCATGCGCAGCGGACGTCCCGTCAGGGTATCCTCGGCCTTGATCTGCACGCGCCCGTCGATCGTGGGCGCGGCCTCCGAGATCCGCCCGCGCACGAAGTGGATGTTGTACTTCTGCTGCGCCTCGCGGTACATCTCCTCGTACCCGGGGCCGAACATGCGGATATCCATGTAGAAGTTGAAGACGTCGGCCTCGGGGAAGAGCTTCTTCATCTCCATGGCCTGCTTCACGCCCGTGATGCAGCACACCTTCGAGCAGTGCTGCTGGCAGACCTTCTCGTCGCGCGAACCCACGCAGTGCAGGAAGGCGATGCGGCGGGGAGCCGTACCGTCGGCCTTGGCCACCCGGCCCTCGTTGAACATGCGTTCGATGTCGGCCGACGTGAAGACGTTGTCGTAGATGCCGTATCCGTACTCCTCCTTGATCGAGGCGTCGAAGAGCGTGAATCCCGTCGCGACGACCACCGAGTCGCCGTGCAGTTCACGACCGTCGGCGAGCCGCACGCTCCGGGGCTCCAGCCCCACGACCTCCGCGGAGGTCAGCACTTCGATTCCGGATTCGTTGACGCGACGCCGCAGGGCCGTCAGGACCTCCTCGGCGGGCGTGAACGACGGGAAGAGGACGTGCCAGCCCCGGAGTTTGCCGCCCAGTTCGGGTTCCTTCTCGACGATCACGGGCTCCACGCCCTGTTCGGCCAGCCGCAGGGCCGTCTGCATTCCGGCGACGCCGCCGCCTATGACGATGATGCGTTTCTTCATTACTCTCTGATGTCGTAAATCGTGTCCGTCGGGCAGCAGTTCACCACCGCCGACGCGGGTTTTCCGATGTATTTGCCGTTGCGGCCGAGGTATTTGGCCGCGGGGTCGTATTCGATGCCCATCTTGTCCAACAGGGGTTCGACATCGACCTGGTGCATCTGAAGGCCCAGGGCCCAGGGATTGTAGCCCAGCACCAGTCCGGCCATCTCCTCATAGGTCAGAACCGGGATTCCGTGCCCGTTCTGGCCGTAGGTCGTGCCCTCCATCTCGGCGATGGCATACTGCCACTTGTCGAGGAACATCGTGCAGCCGGGGCAGTTGGCTACGATGAAGTCGGGTTTGTAGGGGGCCATGCTTTCGAGTTTCTTGTGCGAATTGGCGATCGAGTAGCCGCGGTTGGCCTGCACGAGGTAGTTGCGGAACCCGAAGCCGCAGCAGTGGCGACGCTCGGGGTAGTCGACCACCTCGCCGCCCCACGACTCGATCATCCCGGCCAGCACGTAGGGGAATTCCGAACCTCCGATCCCGGATTTCGGAAATATCTTGGCGTAGTGGCAGCCGATGTGCTCGACGACCTTCAGGGGTTCGCCCGTCACGGCATTGACCAGCCGATGTTTGGCCCGTGCGGCGATCTGGTCGCGGAAGTGGAACATCACGTCCGAGGTGTGGGCCAGACTGGCCGGTTTGCGGAATTCGCGCCCGGTAGCCTTCAGGAGGTTCTCGCGGGTCTTCTCCTCCGTTTCGGGAAACTCGTTCCAGGTCGAAAGCACCTCGCAGTAGATGCCGAACGAGGTGATGCACGACGTGACGAAGTTTTCATACCCGGCCTCGTTCATCAGCGAGAACTGCCGCGCCACGACCGTCATGATGGTCTCCAGGGGCACGATATCCGAGTGGTATCCGATTCCGGTGCAGGAGGAGTGCTTCGGATCGTCGAGCAGATCCTTGCCCAGGTCGTTCTGCAGAATATCGATAAAGGCCTTTTCGCTGCCCGGGAAGAAGTTCTGCCGGATGCAGCTGCGGGCGTAGTAGTAGCGGTCGTCGGCAATCTCCTTCTGGTACTCCTGCCAGCTTCTGCGTTTCATCATCTCTCTACTCTTAATAGTGCTCGTTGCTGTTGTTGCAGAAGACGTCCATCATGTACTGCTGATCGGCGCCCTCCTCGTAGCCCATTTCGCGGGCCTTGCGGTCGGAGTGTTTCTCGATGGTTTCGAACATCTCGCTGCCGCCGCTGACATCGAAGATGCGGCGGATCTCGTCGAGCGACTCCTCGTCGATACGCCGCAGCGCCCCGGCCCCGTGGCGCATATAAACGGGCGAGAACTGCCCGTAAACCTCACGGTCGTTGTCGTAGATCCACTGCCAGACGGTTCCCTGCTCGGGGTGGAGTTCGGGTTTGATGAGCCGCGGCACGAGGCAGTAGCCCGTGCGGAGGATGTTCTCGCCGATGATGCGTTTCAGGGCGAGCTGCTGGCGGCCCTTTTCGCTCTCGACGAAGAAGCCGAGTTTCTGCGACAGGGTGCGCAGCGCCTGGATGACGTAGCCCGGCGTATTGCCGCGCGGGCAGCGCGGACGGCACGACATGCACTCGCCGCAATACCAGATCGTATCGCTCTTCAGAAGGGCCTCGATGGCGTCGTCGTCGCGGGTCTGGACGATCGAGACGATCTGCCGCGGGTCGTAGTTGTAGAACTCGGCCGCGGGGCAGACGCCCGTACAGACGCCGCAGTTCATGCAGGCGTGCAGCCCTTCGCGCATCCGCACGTCCTCCATGAGCATGTCGAAATACTTTCCCATACCTAAAAACACAAAAAAACCTTTGCACTGCAAAGGTAGGCAATCCGCGCGGCCCGCACGGTGGTATAAATGCGTAATTTTCCAGGATGACCGCGGTCCGGCCCCGAGGAGGCACCACCCGGTCGCCCTTTAACGCCGCTCCCAGCACTCGAAGGCAAAGGGCCAGGGGTACTCCCTGCCGCGGGGGAAGGATTCGGACTCCACCAGACGCCACTCGGCTTCGTTCCACTCCGGGAAGCGCGTATCGCCCTCGTAGGCGCGGAATACGCGCGTCAGATAGAACCTTTGGGCCCGGGGCAGCGCTTCGGCATAGATCTGGGCCCCGCCGATGATGAAAATCTCCTCGTCGCCGGGGAAGAGTCCGAGCGCCTCATCGAGCGAATGGACGACCCGACATCCGGGGAGTTCGATCTCCTGCCGCGAGATGACGACATTGGTACGGTTCGGGAGGGGCCGTCCGAGCGACTCGAAGGTCTTGCGGCCCATGACGACGGGGTGTCCGGTCGTGAGGGCCTTGAAGTGCTTCAGATCCTCGGAGATATGCCACAGGAGCGTATTCCTGTCGCCGATGACGCCGTTCTCCGCAACGGCCACAATGAGTGAAAGCATGAAAAGTGCAAAATTAGAACGACATCGGAGCCTTGATCGCGGGCCAGGGATCGTAGCCTTCGAGCGTGAAATCCTCATACCGGAAGTCGAATACCGACTTGACGTCGGGATTCAGCCGCATCGTCGGCAGCGGACGCGGTTCGCGCCGCAACTGTTCGGCAGCCTGTTCCAGATGGTTCAGATAGAGGTGCGTATCGCCCAGCGTATGAACGAACTCCCCGGGCCGCAGGCCGCACGTCTGGGCCATCATCATCGTAAGCAGCGCATAGGAGGCGATATTGAAGGGTACTCCGAGGAACGTGTCGGCACTCCGCTGATAGAGCTGGCACGACAGCCGCCCCCCGGCCACGTAGAACTGGAACAGCACGTGGCACGGCGGCAGGGCCATCTGCTCGATCTCCGGGACGTTCCAGGCCGAGACCAGGATCCTCCGCGACTCGGGGTTCATGCGGATCAGCTCCTCGGCCCGGGCGATCTGGTCCACCACCCCGCCGTCGGGCCGCGGCCACGAACGCCACTGGTAGCCGTAGACATGGTTCAGATCCCCGAAGCGGTAACCGTCGACGGGCGACTCCTCGCCCGCCGCAGCCAGGAAAGCCTCACGGTCGAGCGGCAGCACCCCGTTCCTTATGCAAAGTTCGTTGTAGTAGCGGAAAGCGTCGTTGTCCCAGATATGTACACCATTCTCAACCAGATATTTGATATTGGTGTCGCCCCGGAGGAACCACAGCAGTTCGTGGATCACCCCCTTCAGGAAGACCCGTTTGGTGGTCAGCAGCGGGAAGCCCGCCTCCAGATCGAAGCGCATCTGGTGTCCGAAGACCCCTTTGGTTCCGGTTCCGGTGCGGTCGCCGCGCACGACGCCTTCAGTCATGATCCGATGCAGCAGATCGAGGTATTGTTTCATGATTGCAGATGTTTCAACGTCAGGTCAATCCTTTTCCCGGCCGCCGCAGGCAACGTTTCCAATCCCACTCCGGAAACGCACGCGGGGCGAAGGAGCGGTTCAGGCATCCAGGTATTTCAGCGTCATCTCTCCCCGGTCGTCCAGCACGGCATAGGCGGGATCCTTCTCCCACCCTCCGAGGTTCACGACGTGCAGCGCCCCGTCGCGGAAATCGCGTGCGAAGTGCATGTGTCCGAAGACGAAGTGGTCGACATCGTGCCCGGCGGCATACTCCCGGGCATAGGCGATGAGCGGTTCGGTGAGCGAGGCGTCGAAACCGCCTCCCGTCCCCTCGCGCCGGGCCTTCTCATCGGCGTCATTGTGTCCTTTTCGCGACTTTCCGCTCCACCAGTGCCCGAACTTCAGCGCCCAGTCGGGGTGCACGCCCCACGAGAAGAGCCACTTCAGCGTCCGCGAGCGGAACCCGCTGTTCAGCAGTTTCAGCAGCGGCTGTCCGTCGATCTTCATGTTGTCGCCGTGGGCCACGAAGACCTGCCGGCCGTGGAGCGTCAGCAGTTGCGGCGAGGTGTAGATCTCCACGCCGCACTCGCGCGTGAGGTAGTCGCCGACCCACATGTCGTGATTTCCCGTGAAGAAGACCACGCGGATGCCGCGGTCGGTGAACTCGGCGAGTTTGCCCAGCGTGCGGACGAACCCCTTGGGGACCACACGCCGGTATTCGAACCAGAAATCGAAGATGTCCCCCACGAGAAAGATCGCCTCCGCATCGCGGGCTGCGGCATCGAGCCAGGCCACGAACCGCCGTTCGATCTCCCGGGCCGCAGCGTCGCCACCCGCCCCGAGGTGCACGTCGGACGCGAAATAGATCATCATCGGGTCAGTTCGTCGAGTTTCCGTTCCAGCTTCTCGCCGTAGATGTCGCGGGCGACGATCGTGCCGTTCTTGTCGATGAGGAAGTTGGTCGGGAGTTTTTGCACGTTATAAAGCCCCAGGGCCGCGGAGCCGCGGCCGCGCAGGTCGCTCACCGACACCCAGGGCAGCTGTTGCTCCTGCACGGCGGTGATCCAGACGGGTTTCGAGGTATCGATGGCCACCTGGTAGACTTCGAATCCCACGGGCGAATCGGCATACTTGCGGTAGATCTCCTTCAGGTCGGCATTGAGCGTATTGCTCGACCCCAGTTCCGCGGACCAGAAGTCCAGCAGGATGACCTTTCCGGCCAGCGACGAGAGGCGGATCTTCTTGCCGTAGATGTCCATCAGCTCCAGATCGGGATACTCCGACTCGGTGATGCGCGACGAGAGGCTCAGACGGGCATCCATGCGGGTGATCTCGGCCAGCAGGGTCTGCAGATAGGGCGAATCGGGATAGCTCTGCTCCAGGGCTTCGGCCACCGTGCGGTAGTAGACCACGTCGCTGTCGCCGTTGAAGAGGTAGGTATCCCCGGGCAGCCGCTGGTAGAGGGCATAAACCGCGGCCAGCGAAGCCTTGTTTTCGATGATGAAGCGGAGCTGTTCGCGGCGGATGCGGTAGTATTCGGCGGTGTACTCCGAAGCCAGTTCCCTGCGTTTCTCATCCGTAAGGTTCGGTTCGGCGAACCGGGCGGCGAGGTCGTCCAGTTGCTGGGCGCCGCTCACGAACGCCTGGTAGAACTGCCGCAGCAGATCCGACTCGACGGATCCTTCGACCGTATAGTTGCGCACGATGCTCCCCACGGAGTTGACCGTCAGCCGGTCGCCCCCGGCGAGCAGCAACGGGATGCGTTCGCCGTTGTAGACGATGTTGTACAGGACCGGAGTCGGGGGAACCTCCTTGAGCCGGAATTCGTAGCTGCCGTCCTCGGCCAGGCGGGTCGAATCGACGATCGACGGCGAGAGCGGAGCAAGCTGTTCGAGATAGACCTCCCGGGCGTCGTTGCCGACGAAGCGGCCCGAAATCTTCACTTTCGACGACTGGCAGCCGCACAGCAGCGCCGCCGCCAGGAACGTTCCGAAAAGCGTTTGCTTATTCATGAATGGATGTTTTCGCGGTTAATGGAAGTAAAGATAGCGATTTTTCCGCAAATGCGTACCGCTTATTTCGAAGAATTGCGGTGTGCGCCGTTATTTTTCACGAAGGTACGGTGCTGCTGCTGGTTGCGGTTTTTCTGCTGCCGCTGATGCTGCTGCTGGGGGCGGTGCTGCTGTCCGTTCTTCTGGGGACGCGCCGAAAAGGGCTGTTTGTAGTCGCTTCGGAGATTATTCAAGGCCACTTCGTCGATCTGGATGCTCCCTCCGGACATGCGTTTGATGTCCTTTACGATTACCTCGTTGTTGGGGTGTTCCTGGTTGTACTCGTAGCTTTTCGTGCGCATGTAGCGGGCCAGGTTGTCCACGGCGGCGGCCACGGCCCGGGGATTCTGCACCGAAGCCAGGCTGCCGATCATCCGCTCGACGTATTTCCCGTAGTGTTTGTAGGTGATGCGCCCCTGGGTATAGGGCATCCGGTTCGGGGCCACGGTCAGCTCCTGGCGTGTGGGCCGCGGATAGGGTGAATCCACATCCAGCTGGAAATCAGACATGATGAAGAGATGGTCCCAGAGTTTGTGGGTGAAGTCCGCGGTATCGCGCAGCAGCGGGTTGAGGTTGCCCA
Organism: uncultured Alistipes sp.; assembly: GCA_944321755.1. GTDB lineage: Bacteria > Bacteroidota > Bacteroidia > Bacteroidales > Rikenellaceae > Alistipes. The sequence continues at coordinate 4,863 of CALUMM010000028.1, read as the reverse complement.
TGACGGCGATTACGGCCCGGGCCTGCCGGTTGCGTTCGTGCCGGTCCTCGATCTCCATGAGCGAATCGATCATCTCCTGGATATGGCGCCCGTACTCGGGCAGGTACAACTTGCGTCGTGTGTAGTTATAGTTCTTTTTCATAGTGTATGTACGGTCCGGTGTGCTGTTTCAAATCGTCCGCCGAAGTGTCCGGGCGGCTTCCTGCCATGAACCGATTCAAGATGTTTTCATCCGGAACCCCGCCTCCCCGCCCCTCTCCCCGAAATTGGTTTTACGCCGCAGAAAGCCCTACCTTTGGGGTCGGAAGCCGTGCAAAACAGAGGCTTGACCGGAGTTTGTCTTCGGCAAAAGTAGTAAAATTTCAGGAAAAACAAGCTATGGCAAAAGTTTTAATTCTGGACCGATCAAAAAGCGTGCGAAACGTGCTGCGCGAGCGGTTGGAATACGAAGGATTTTCGGCCGAGGCCGCCGAGGACGAAGCCCAGGCGTCGGAGTTGTGCGAGCGCATTCCCTTCGACGTAATCATCTCGGATACGGCGTGCCGGGTTCCCAATGCGGGGATCCCGCTCATCGCGCTTTCGGCGGACCCGTCGATCGACACGGCCGTAGCGGCGGTGCGCAACGGCGCCCGGGATTTCCTGACCAAGCCCGTGGACATGAACCGCCTGCTGCAGTCGCTGCACCGGACCATCGACCAGCCCGCTCCGGCCCCGGCGATTCCGATTCCGGGTTCGGCCCCGGCGCCGGTCCGCCGGAGCCGCCGGGCACACCCCGCCCGGGCCGAGGAGATCATCGGGTTGTCGCCCGAGATCGAGCACGTGCGGCAGCTCATCGACAAGGTGGCGCCGTGCGAGGCCCGGGTGCTGATCACCGGAGAGAACGGCACGGGCAAGGAGCTTGTGGCGCGGTGGCTCCATGCGAAGAGCCCGCGGGCCGGGGCGCCGTTCGTCGAGGTGAACTGCGCGGCCATCCCCTCGGAGTTGATCGAAAGCGAGCTTTTCGGCCACGAACGCGGGGCCTTCACCTCGGCGGTCAAGCAGCGCAAAGGGAAATTCGAACAGGCCGACGGCGGGACGCTCTTCATGGACGAAATCGGCGACATGTCGCTCGCGGCGCAGGCCAAGGTGCTGCGGGCGCTGCAGGAGAGCCGCATCAGCCGTGTGGGCGGCGACCGGGAGATCGAGGTGGACGTGCGGGTGGTTGCGGCCACGAACAAGGACCTGCGCGAGGAGATCCGCAAGGGGAATTTCCGCGAGGACCTTTACCACCGGCTGGCGGTGATCGTCGTGCAGGTTCCGGCCCTCAGGGAGCATCCGGACGACATTCCGTCGCTCGTGGAGCACTTCATCCGCACGATTGCCGCCGAATACGGCACGCCGCCGAAACCGATCGCACCCGAAGCGCTCGCGGCCCTGCAGCAGATGCCGTGGACGGGCAACATCCGCGAACTGCGGAACGTGGTCGAGCGGCTTATGGTTCTCTCGGGCGACACCATCACCGCCGAGGATGTGAAGGCCTACTGTTGAGGCCTGCCGTTGCGCAGAGGCCTTTTCGGGGGATTTTCGCCCCGAACACCGCCGCTCGCCCGGAGAGCCCCCGAAAACCATTGTCTCCCGTCCCCGAACACCGCCCCGGGCCGAAGACCGAGACCGCAGCGGGATTACAACAACTCCAGCAGCTCTTCGGGACGGTCGATCAGGTGCCGGGCCCCGGACTCCACCAGCTCGGCCCGCTCGCGGAACCCCCAGGTCACCCCGACGGAGCACACCCCGGCCGCCGCTGCGGTCTGCATGTCCACGCCCGAATCACCGACATAGAGCACTCGCTCCTTCGGGGTTCCGGTGCGGGCCAGAATCTCCTCCACGACGGCCGGATCGGGCTTCAGCGCCACGCCCGGGCGCTGTCCGAAGACCGCCGCGAACTCCACCTCCGGGAAAAACAGACGGATGAGCTTTTCGGTTCCGGCCTGGAACTTGTTCGACGCCACGGCCATCCGCACGCCGCGGCGGGCAAGCTCGGCCACCACCTCCGGAATCCCCGCATAGGGTTTCGTATAGCGGTCGATGTGTTCGGTGTAATACTTCACGAAGTCGGCCCGCACGAGCGCAACGTTCTCCGGCGTGCGCAGCGGTTCGGGCAGCGCCCGCTCCACGAGCCGCAGGATGCCGTTTCCGACGAAGTGGCAATACTCCTCGTAGGAGTGCTGCGGGAGCCCCCGCACGGCCAGCACGGCGTTGCAGGCGACGGCCAGGTCGCCGATCGTGTCGAGCAGCGTGCCGTCGAGGTCGAAGATGACGAGTTCGGTATTCATTTTCCCTTTTTGATCTTCCAGCCGACGGCCGCCACCAGGAGCGACATCAACGGCGAAACGATATTGAAAATACAGTAAGGCATGTAGACGAAGGTCGAGACGCCGAGGACCGTGGCCTGGGTCATGCCGCAGGAGTTCCAGGGGATCAGCACGGAGCATACCGTGGCGGAATCCTCGACCGAACGGCTCAGCAGACGCGGTTCCAGCCCGCGTTCGGCATAGAGGTCGCGGAACAGGCGCCCCGAGAGGATGATCGAGATGTACTGGTCGGCGGTGCAGAGGTTGAAGAAGATCCCGGCGCCGACCGTGGAGGCCACGGCCGAGAAGGTCCGGCGCACCCAGCGCAGGAAGATCTCCGTAAGCGAACGCAGCATCCCGCTTCCGGTCATCACGCCGCCGAAACACATGGCGCAGATGATCAGCCACACCGTATTGAGCATTCCGGCCATGCCGCGCGTGGCGACGAGTTCATCCAACTGGGGTGTTCCGGTCGAGATGGCCGTGGGTCCGAAGCAGGTCGAGAGCACCCCGCGGAAGGCGGTCATGGCGTCGAGGTCCGTTCCTCCGGCCACCTGCGCCACCAGTTCGGGCTGCGCCGCAAGCATCGCCACGCAGGCGAAGACCACGGCACAGAACAGGGTCACGATGGCCGGGAGTTTGCGGGCGATCAGGATCCCGGTAGCCAGCGGCACGAGCAGCAGCCACGGCGAGATATGGAACGTCGAGGCCAGCGTTTCGGCGTAGAGTTCGGCGTGGGTGGCGGCGCCGTGGTCGAGGGTCAGCCCGGCGACAGTGAAGACCCCGAGGGCTACGAGCATCGACGGCACCGTGGTATAGAGCATGTAGCGGATGTGGGTGAAGACGTTGACGCCGACGGTCGAGGAGGCAAGCACCGTGGTGTCGGACAAGAGCGAGAGCTTGTCGCCGAAATAGGCTCCGGAGATGATTGCTCCGGCAACCCACCCTTCGGGGAACCCCATGGCGCGTCCGATGCCCATCAGCGCCACGCCGATGGTGGCGATGGTGGTCCACGAGCTGCCGGTCATGAGCGACACGACGGCGCAGATGGCACACGAGGCGACGAGGAAAAACGACGGATGCAGGACCTGCAGCCCGTAGTAGATCAACGTGGGGACGACGCCCGAAACCATCCACGTTCCGGCGATGGCGCCGATGAGCAGCAGGATCAGGATAGCCGACGCCGAAGCGCGGATATTGTCGATGATGGACTCTTCGAGCACGGACCAGCGGCAGCGGTAGATGCCGATCGAGAGCATCACGCAGACCGACGTGGCCGACAGCAGGGCGATCTGGCTTCCGCCGTTGATGGCATCGCCGCCGAAGGCGCGGATCACAACGTAGAGCAGGGCCGTCAGGACAACCAGCGGGATGGCCGAGATCCAGGGCGAAGGCAATTTCCGGGAGTTCGTTTCCATATTCGTCTCAAAAACATTCCAACCTTTCCGGATGCAAAAGTAGCAAAATCCGGTGAAAAAAGGTCCTTCCGGCCGAAAACGCACCGCGGAATCCCGGTTGCGGTGCTCCGGTTGCGACACCCCGATTGCGGTGCTCCGGCACGCTCCGAACCGCCCTGGACCGCCCTGGACCGCCCCGCTCCGAACCGCCCCGCCCCACTCCGGCACGCTCCCGGACCGTTCCGGACCATTTCGAACCGCTCCGCCCCGCTCGGCCCGGACGCACCTCATCACAAAAAAGGTGCGGAGTTTTGTTCTCCGCACCCTGTTTGTCCGAATTCCGGGGATCTTCGCCTCCCCTTCCTGCCGGATTATTTACCCTCCTCGGCAGGGCCGCCGCCGAAGGGATACTGGTGTTCGTGCACGTCGTCGAAACGCATACCCTTCTCGTAGGTGCGCATGGCGCGGCGCGACATACCCATCGACGAGAAACCGCCGTCGTGGTAGAGGTTCTGCATGGTGACCTTGCGCGTAAGGTCGGAGAAGAGCGTCAGCACGTAATCGGCGCAATCCTCGGCCGTGGCATTGCCCAGCGGGGACATGCTCTCGGCGAAGGACATCAGGTCGCCCAATCCGAGCACGCCGCTTCCCGCGGTGGTCTGCGTCGGAGACTGCGAGACGGTGTTGATGCGCACGTGCTTCTCACGGCCGTAGATGTATCCGAAGCTGCGGGCGATCGACTCCAGCAGGGCCTTGGCATCGGCCATGTCGTTGTATCCGTAGAGGGTACGCTGTGCGGCGATGTACGAGAGCGCAACGATCGAGCCCCATTCGTTGATGGCGTCCTTCTTGCGGGCGACCTGAATGGCCTTGTGGAACGAAATGGCCGAGATATCGAGCGTCTTGGCCAGGTAGTCGTAATCGAGGTCATCGTAGGTGCGGCCCTTGCGGACGTTGGGCGACATGCCGATCGAGTGGAGCATGAAGTCGAACTTGCCACCGAAATGCTCCATGGTTTTGTCGATCAGATTTTCGAGGTCCTCGACGCTGGTCGCGTCTGCCGGGACGACGATCGTATTGCATTTTTCAGCCAGCTGGCTGATGGTTCCCATGCGGATCGATACGGCGGTATTGGT
>CALUMM010000027.1 GCA_944321755.1 uncultured Alistipes sp. | reverse complement strand
CTGATCGAGATCTCGCCGAAGGCCGAACCGCCCGTATGCCGCATCGCCGACTACCAGAAGTTCCTCTACCAGCAGAAGAAGAAGGCCAAGGAGCTGAAGGCAAACCAGACGAAAGTCGTCGTCAAGGAGATCCGTTTCGGGCCCCAGACCGACGACCACGACTACAACTTCAAGCTCAAGCACGCCCAGAACTTCCTCAAGGAGGGGGCCAAGGTGAAGGCTTATGTCTTCTTCCGCGGGCGTTCGATCGTCTTCAAGGAGCAGGGTGAGATTCTGCTGCTGCGCTTCGCCACCGATCTGGAGGATGTCGCCAAGGTGGAGATGATGCCCAAGCTCGACGGCAAGAAGATGAACATGATGCTTGCACCGAAGTCGAAAAAGTAGCGAGCTGCACCGGTCACGGACCGGAACGTATGGAAAGTACCGTCCCCGGAGGCACCGAACCCTTCGGGGATGGTCGTTTTATCCTCTTTTTTGCGTACCTTTGCATCAATGATCACCACCGACGACATATTCCGCCTGCCCGAAAACAATGCAGCGGCATTCGAAACCGCAGCCCTGGCGCTGTTCCGCATCCAGGCCGCAGCGTGCCCGCCCTACCGCGAGTATCTCGAACGCCTCGGCATCGAACCGCAGCAGGTCTGCGAATTCCGACGGATTCCCTTCCTGCCCATCGAGCTCTTCAAGAGCCACGAGGTCTACTGTGCCCCGGAACCGCCCGAAGCGGTCTTCACCTCGTCGGCAACGACGGGCATGACCCCTTCGCGACATCCGATGCGCTCGCTGGCCCTCTACGAGAGGGCATTCCGCGGGGCGTTCCGCACCTTCTACGGCGATCCGGCCCGCTGGAGCCTCTACGCACTGCTGCCGAACTACCTCCGCCGCAAGGGTTCGTCGCTCGTCTACATGGCCGACCGGCTCATTGCCGACTGCGGTTCGGGGGGCTTCTACCTCGATGACTGCGACGCCCTGCTGCGCGACATGGCCGCCGATCCGAAACCGAAGATCCTGCTGGGTGTGAGCTATGCGCTGTGGGACCTTGCGGAGCGCTACGCCCCGAAGCTGCACGACACGGTCGTGATGGAGACCGGCGGCATGAAGGGCTACCGGGAGGAGATCCCCAAGGAGGAGTTCCACCGCATTCTGTGCGACGCCTTCGGCGTGGAGGCGATCCATTCGGAGTACGGCATGGCGGAGCTCACCTCGCAAGCCTACTCGCAGGGCGGCAACCGCTTCCGCTGCCCGGCCTGGATGCGGGTCGTGTGCCGCGACGTGAACGACCCCTTCGAGCCGCTTCCGGCCGGGAGTCGCGGCGGGTTGAACATCGTCGATCTGGCGAACTTGTGGTCGTGTGCCTTCATCCAGACACAGGATGTCGGGCGGGTCGACGCCGACGGTTCGTTCGTCGTCGAAGGGAGAATCGACCACGCCGAGATCCGGGGCTGCAACCTGCTGGTCCAGTAGCCGACGGGGCTCCGGACCTACAACCCCACAAGAAAAATCCGGGGCGCATCCCCGTAAATCACAGCATCGAACCGAACGAAGCGAGAAGATGAAAAACAGAGAGACACCCCCGATCGATTTCGTCATACCCTGGGTCGACGGAGCCGATCCCGCCTGGCGGGAGGCTTTGGCACATGCGACGGGCGTCGCACACGGCGACACTTCGGAGATCCGCTACCGCGACTGGCGGACATTGCGCTATTGGTTCCGAAGCACAGAGAAGTTCGCGCCATGGGTTCGGCGCATCCACTTCGTCACCTGGGGTCACCTGCCCGAGTGGCTCGACACAACACACCCGAAGCTGCACATCGTCAACCACCGCGACTACATCCCTTCGGAGTACCTGCCGACGTTCAATTCGAACACCATCGAGCTGAACTTCGGCCGCATCGAGGGGCTGGCCGAGCATTTCGTGCTCTTCAACGACGACACCTTCCTCTGCCGCCCCCATGCGCCCGAGGCCTTTTTCCGCAACGGGCTTCCGTGCGACATGGCGCGTCTGAGCGTTCCGCAACCCTCCTCCGTGGGGCACATCATCTACAACAACCTGGAGCTCATCAACGCACGTCACCGTCAACGCGAGGTTTTGCGCCGCAATTTCAGCAAATGGTTTTCGCCCCGCTACGGGTTCGGGAACCTGCTAAAGAGCCTGAGCCTTGCGCCGTGGAGCTTCTTTACGGGCATTTTCGACCCGCACATGCCCCAGCCCTACCGGCGTTCGGCCTTCGAGCGGGCCTGGCAACAGTGGGGGCCCCAACTCGATGCGACGTGCCGCCACGCAGTCCGGGACCTGACGGACCTCTCCCACTGGCTCATCCGCTACGACACGCTCTGCCGCGGAGAGTTCCACCCGCAGGGGCTCCGGGAGTGCCGCCTCATGACCCTCACGGAAGAGACGATCGACCCGATCTGCGAAACCATCCGCAACGGGAAGTGCCGGATGCTCTGCCTCAACGACCACGAATCGATCCGGAACTTCGAAGGGGTCTGCCGCAAGCTCTGTGCGGCTTTCGAGACACTGGTCCCGGAGAAATCCAGCTACGAGCGGTAGGCCGGAGCCGGGAAATATCCCGAGGACATCCCCGCAACGAATTCCCTTGGAAAAGAGCGAAAAGATCGGTATCTTCACGAAAAATCAGCACAGCAGATGTCGCCAATAACCCTTTCGGTCATCATTCCCCTCTACAACAAGGAGCGCGAAATCGAAAGCACGCTCCGTTCGGTACTGGCCCAGACGCGCCAGCCCGACGAAATCGTCATCGTCGACGACGGTTCGACGGACCGCAGTGCGGAGATCGTCCGCGGCATCGCTTCGCCGCTCGTGCGGCTCGTCCCGCAGCCCAATGCCGGGGAGTGTGCAGCCCGCAACCGCGCCATCGCCGAGGCCCGGGGCGAATACATCGCCCTGCTCGATGCCGACGACGAGTGGGAACCCGGATTCCTCGCAGAAATCGAAGCCATGATCGGCGCGTTTCCCAGCTGCGGGCTCTACTGCACGGGCTTCTCGGTCGTCAGCCACGACGGCGTGTTTCCCGCCCCGGGCCTCGACCGACGGGGCGTTGTCGAGAACTTCTTCCGCGATTCGGCCCACCGCTACATCGCCATTCCCTCGGCCTGCTGCATTCCCCGGGCCGTCTTCGATGACGTGGGCGGATTCCCCGAAGGAATGAAGATGGCCGGGGACCTCTACATGTGGATCAAGATCGCCCGCCGCTACCGGGTCTGCTACTCGCCCGAACGGCTGGCACGCTACTCGAAAGTCGCCTCCAACCGCTCGGCAACCAGCTATACCCCCGAACGGACCCGCTACTCGTTCGAAGAGCTTTACGACCCCTCGGCCCCCGAGGAGGAGCGCGAATTCATCGCCCGGGCCGCTCTGGGCAAGGCGCTGGTCCAGAGCGCAAAGGGCGGGACCGAAGAGGCCCGGCGCGCGGCCCGCTTTTTCAGCTGGACGAAAGTCTATCGCCGCACGTTGCGCAAGGTCCGGGTGCTGAACCGCCTGCCGGTCCGGTGGCGGGGTCCACTGCTCGACCTCTACAACGCCCTGGCCTGGCGCCTGGCCCGCAAGGGGCTCTGAGGGGGGGGGCAGAAGAGGCCGGGAAAGGCCGGAAGAGCCCGTCCCGAAAATCCCGACGCATTTCTCCGTCTCATCCGAACACAAAAAAAGGGTTCCGCCCCAAACGGGGTGGAACCCTTCATCATTTTCCGGTCCAAATGCTGCGGCCCGGCGTTCCCGGCCGTCAGTTCGCAAAGGTCAGGCCGTTGGCATCGGCATCGATCGAGATCGGTTTCGAACGGTCGACCTCCCCGGCCAGAATCCGTTTCGAAAGGTCGTTGACCACGTAGCGCTGGATCGTCCGCTTCACGGGACGCGCTCCATAGAGCGGGTCGTAACCTGCCGTGGCAATCCATTCGCGGGCCCGGTCGGTGTATTCGAGGCGGATGCCGTTCTCCGAGAGCATCTTCCGCACCGACCCCAACTGGATGTCGACGATCCGCTCGATGTCGCGGTGCGTCAGCGGCTCGAACATCACGATCTCGTCGATACGGTTCAGGAACTCCGGCTTCAACTGCTGCTTCAACAGGTCGATCACCTCGCGGCGCGTCCTCTCGACCACCTCCTCCGGGATCTTCTTCCCGTCGAAGTCCTTCGAAAAATTCTCCTGGATCACCTGCGACCCCATATTCGAGGTCATGATGATGATCGTGTTGCGGAAATCCACCGTCCGGCCCTTGTTGTCGGTCAGACGTCCGTCATCCAACACCTGCAGCAGGATGTTGAAGACATCCGGGTGCGCCTTCTCGATCTCGTCCAGCAGCACCACCGAATAGGGCTTGCGCCGCACGGCCTCGGTGAGCTGCCCGCCCTCGTCGTAACCGACATATCCGGGAGGCGCCCCCACGAGCCGCGACACGCTGTGCCGCTCCTGGTATTCGCTCATGTCGATACGGGTCATCATCTGGTCGTCGTTGAAGAGGAACTCCGCCAGGGCCTTCGCCAGCTCGGTCTTGCCGACACCCGTCGTGCCGAGGAAGATGAACGACCCGATCGGCTTGCGGGGATCGTTCAGCCCTGCCCGCGAACGGCGCACGGCATCCGAAATGGCCGCAATGGCCTGCTCCTGCCCCACGACCCGCTTGTGCAGCTCCGTCTCCATGTGGAGCAGCTTCTCGCGTTCCGAGGCCAGCATCCGCGTCACGGGAATCCCCGTCCAGCGCGAAACCACCTCGGCCACATCCTGCGCATCGACCTCCTCCTTGATCATCGAACCGTTGGCCGAAGCGAGTTTGTACTCCTCCTGGAAGGCCGCAATCTCCTTCTCGGCCTCCTGGATCTTGCCGTAGCGGATCTCGGCCACACGACCGTAATCGCCCTGACGCTCGGCCTGCTGCGCCTCGATCTTCAGCTGCTCGATCCGGTCCTTGTTGGCCTGGATCTTCTTCAGCAGATCCCGCTGGCCCTGCCATTTGGCCCGCATCTCCGAATCCCGGGACTTCAGGTCGTCGATCTCCTTCGTGAGTGACTCGATACGCTCCTTGTCCTTCTCGCGGCGGATCGCCTCGCGTTCGATCTCCAGCTGCCGGATCTTCCGGTCGAGGGCGTCGATCTCGTCGGGCACGGAGTTCATCTCCAGCCTCAGGCGCGAGGCCGCCTCGTCGATCAGGTCGATCGCCTTGTCGGGCAGGAACCGCGACGTGATGTAGCGCGTCGAGAGCTCCACGGCCGCAATGATCGCCTCGTCCTTGATCCGCACCTGGTGGTGGTTCTCGTAGCGCTCCTTCAGCCCGCGGAGGATCGAGATGGCATCCTCCTGCGTCGGTTCGTCGACCATCACCTTCTGGAAACGGCGTTCGAGCGCCTTGTCCTGTTCGAAATACTTCTGGAACTCGTCGAGCGTCGTGGCACCGATGGTCCGCAGCTCGCCCCGGGCGAGGGCCGGTTTGAGGATGTTCGCGGCATCCATCGCCCCCGACGATTTCCCGGCGCCGACCAGCGTGTGGATTTCGTCGATGAAGAGCAGGATCTCGCCGTCGCTGGCAATCACCTCCTGCACAACGGCCTTCAGCCGCTCCTCGAATTCACCCTGGTACTTCGCTCCGGCGATCAGCGCACCCATGTCGAGCGAGTAGATCACCTTCGACTTCAGGTTCTCGGGGACGTCGCCGTCGATGATCCGGCGGGCGATACCCTCGGCGATGGCGGTCTTACCGACACCGGCCTCACCCACGAGGATCGGATTGTTCTTCGTCCGCCGCGAGAGGATCTGCAGCACCCGGCGGATCTCCTCGTCTCGCCCGATTACGGGATCGAGCTTGCCGCTGCGCGCCTGCTCGTTGAGGTTGATGGCGTACTTGCCCAGGGCGTCGAACTGCTGTTCGGAGGTCTGCGAATCGACCGTCGCCCCCTTGCGGAAGGTGCGGATCGCCTCGATCAGCTCCTTTTCGGTGGCTCCGCTGCGTTTGAGCAGGTCGGAAGCCTGCCCCCGTTCGGCCACGAGCCCCAGCAGGAGGTGTTCGATCGAAGCGTATTTGTCGCCGAAATTCTTCGTGAAGTCGACGGCCCGCTGGATCACCCGCGAGGCATCCTGCGAGAAATACTGCTCACCGCCGCCCTCGACACGCGGCAGCCGTTCGACCGTGCGGTTCACCTCGTCGCGCAGCCCGCGGACGTTGACGCCCACACGCCCCAACAGAAAGGTCGCCAGCGAATCCTCCTCGCGGATCAGCACCGCAAGCAGGTGGAGCGGCTCGACAGCCTGCTGCCCCCGCTCCCGGGCCAGGGTCAGCGCCGCCTGGAGCGCCTCCTGGGCCTTGATGGTTAAAGTGTTGATGTTCATATCCGTGTTGTTTTTATTTGTTTCGTGTTTCGACCCGATACAGAGCAAAAGACCTGCCAAGCTGCCGGACCGGTCAAAATGTCGTTTTTTGTCACGAATTGTCACATCACGGCTGACACGCCCGCGACACTTTGTCCGATGCGCCCCGCAAATCCGGCACATGCAATCCCCGTCAATTTTTTAATCCCCGATTTTTATTTTTAATTTTTAAATCGGTATCTTTGCGCTACCATGAGTGATTTCATCGTCAGTGCACGCAAATACCGTCCTGCGACCTTCCGTTCGGTCGTCGGGCAGAAGCATATCACCTCCACGCTCCAGAATGCCATCGAGCGCGGACAACTGGCCCATGCCTACCTCTTCTGCGGGCCCCGGGGCGTCGGGAAAACAACCTGCGCGCGGATCTTCGCCAAGGCCATCAACTGCCTGCAGCCCCACGGCGCCGAAGCCTGCAACGAGTGCGAATCGTGCCGTTCGTTCAACGAGGGACGCTCGCTCAACATCCACGAACTCGACGCCGCGTCGAACAACTCCGTGGAGGATATCCGCTCGCTCATCGAACAGGTCCGCATCATCCCGCAGGTGGGACGCTACTCCGTGTTCATCATCGACGAGGTGCACATGCTCTCGGCCGCGGCCTTCAACGCCTTTCTGAAGACCCTCGAAGAGCCGCCCGCCCATGCGATCTTCATCCTCGCCACCACCGAGAAACACAAGATCCTGCCGACGATCCTCTCGCGCTGCCAGATCTACGACTTCAACCGCATCCGCGTCGAGGATTCGGTCGAATACCTGAAATATATCGCCGCGCAGGAGGGAATCACGGCCGACGAGGAGTCGCTGAACCTCATCTCGCAGAAGGCCGACGGCGGAATGCGCGACGCCCTGTCGATGTTCGACAAGGCCGTGTCGTTCTGCGGCACGACACTCGACTACCGCCACGTCGCCCAGACGCTCAACGTCCTGGATTACGACACCTATTTCGGCATCACGGAGACGCTCCTGGCGGGCAACTACGCGGGAGCGCTCATGACATTCGACGAAGTGCTTTCGAAAGGGTTCTCGGGCCAGACCTTCATGGCGGGGCTGAACCGCCACCTGCGCGACCTGTTGATGGCCAAACGCCCCGAAACGCTGCGGCTGATCGAGATGACCGGCACGCTGCTCGAACGATACCGCGTGCAGGCGGAGGCCTGCGGTGTCGACTTCCTCTTCGGGGCGATCGCCCTGCTGACGGACCTCGACGGGAAGATACGGCAATCGTCGAACCAACGGTTGCTCGTGGAGCTGGGCCTGATGAAGATCTCAGGACTCGGCCAAAAAAAAAATAACGACCTGACATCCTGCGAAGAGCCTCAGCTTCCCAAGCTAATGGTCCCATCGACGGCCCCGGCCACGGCAACGCAACCGGCAACGCAACCGACAGCAACGGCAGCAACGGCAGCTCCAACGACACAGGCGGCGGCAGCTCCGGCCGTCCAGGCAGCCCAGGCAGCCCAGATGCCGAATCCGACGGCGGCGGCTCCGACGATAACAAACCCGACCCCGGCAGCAGTTCCGACGACACAGGCAGCGGCAGGTTTGGCGACGAGTCCGGCCCCGGCAGGTCCGGCAGCCCAAACAGCTCCGGGTGCAATCCCGACGGCGGGAGCGACCCCGGCCAACGTTGCAAATCCGGCCCCGGCAGGTCCGGCAACGGTCAGTCCGACAGCAACGGCCCCGACCTCGACACCCGCCGCAACGGTCCCGAACGCCGAAGCAGCCCCGGCCCGAACGCCGCGTCCAGCAACGTCCCCGCACCGCAAACCGCTGATCTCGGGGACCTCGCTCTCCGAACTGCTGACCGCAGACGGTGCCCTGCAAACGGCGCAGAACCCGGAACCCGAAGCGGCGCAATCCGCCGACGTCACGGTCGACCCGGCCTGTGAAAGCAAGTTGGAACAGGCCCGGGAACGCATTCTGAACCTGATCCGGGAACGGCGCCCGCGCTTCGTCCCGGCTTTCGAGCAGATGACCTTCCACGGCAACACCATCGCGGTGAGCGTGCCGACAGCCGAGTTGCGCGAGGAGATTCTCCGGAACAAGACGGGAATGCTGATGCGCATCGCCGAGCTGGCCAGCATACAGGGAAGCATGGAGCTGGAGGTGACCGTCAACGAGGAGATTCGGGCCGCCCGCCCGATCAAACTCGAAGACCGGGTCAAATACATGACCGACAAGAATCCGCTGCTGACGGAATTCCGCAAGGTGCTGGATCTGGAGATCGAATAATACGGACCGATAAAAAACAAAAACCGGAGGAGCCCCGGGCCCTCCCTGGAAAACGAACAAAAAAGAGACAAATATGGCGACGAAAAACTTTATCGAAGAACTCGAATGGCGCGGCATGATCCACACGATCATGCCCGGAGCCAAGGAACAACTGGAGAAAGAGATGACGACGGCCTACCTGGGCATCGACCCCACGGCCGACTCGCTCCACATCGGGCACCTCGTGGGTGTGATGATCCTCAAGCACTTCCAGATGTGCGGGCACCGTCCGCTGGCCCTCGTGGGCGGTGCGACGGGCATGATCGGCGACCCCTCGGGCAAGTCCCAGGAGCGCAACCTGCTCGACGAAGCCACCCTGCGACACAACCAGGAGGCCATCAAGGCCCAGCTGGCCAAACTCCTCGACTTCGATTCCGACGCCCCGAACGCCGCACGCCTGGTCAACAACTACGACTGGATGAAGGAGTTCACGTTCCTGGATTTCATCCGCGACATCGGCAAGTGCATCACCGTCAACTACATGATGGCCAAGGATTCGGTCAAGAAGCGCTTCAACGGCGAGGGCGATGGCATGTCGTTCACCGAATTCACCTACCAGCTGGTCCAGGGCTACGACTTCCTGCACCTCTACCAGACGATGAACTGCAAGATCCAGCTCGGAGGCGCCGACCAGTGGGGCAACATCACCACCGGCACGGAGCTCATCCGCCGCAAACTGGGCCCCGAAGCCGAAGCCTATGCCATCACCTGCCCGCTCATCACGAAGGCCGACGGCACGAAATTCGGCAAGACCGAGAGCGGCAACGTCTGGCTTGACCCGCGCTACACGTCGCCCTACAAGTTCTACCAGTTCTGGCTCAACGTCAGCGACGAGGATGCCAAACGCTACATCAAGATCTTCACGCTGCTCGACCGCGAGACCATCGAGGCACTCATCGCCGAGCACGACGCCGCCCCGCACCTGCGCGTGCTGCAGAAACGCCTCGCCGAGGAGATCACCATGATGATCCACTCGCGCGAGGAGTACGAAAAGGCCGTCGAAGCGTCGAACATCCTCTTCGGCGGTGCCACCTCCGAGGCCCTGCGGAGGCTCGACGAACAGACCCTGCTGCAGGTCTTCGAGGGCGTGCCGCAGTTCCGCGTGGCCCGCACGGAGCTGGAGGCGGGAGTTGCCTTCGTGGACCTCTGTGCCGAGAAGACGCAGATCTTCGCTTCGAAGGGCGAGTGCCGCAAGATGATTCAGGGCGGCGGCGTCTCGATGAACCGCGAAAAGGTCGCAGACCCGATGCGCGCAGTGACGGCCGCCGACCTGATCGCCGGAAAGTACCTGCTCGTGCAGCGCGGCAAGAAGAACTACTACCTCGTGATCGCCGAATAGCATGGAGTACCGCATCGTTCTCCAGCGCATGGAGTTCCGGGCCCTGCACGGCTGCTACGAACTGGAACGCAAGGTCGGAAACCGCTTCACGGTCGACGTGGAGATCACCACGGAACTGGGCGACGTGGCCGCCGAGGACAGCGTCGAAAAAGCCGTGAACTACCTCACGGTCTACGAGGTGGTCCGCCGACAGATGGCCGTCACGCAACGCACGATCGAACGTGTGGCCCTGAACATCATCGACGCAATCCGTGCCGAGTTTCCGCAGGTCCGGCACGTGAAATGCACCGTCTCGAAACTGGCGCCGCCCCTGGGCGGAAAACTGGACCGCGTGAGCGTCGTCCTGGAAAAATAAAACCGAATGCCGGACCGGAGGGGTGTTGGACTTCCCCATCCGTCCGGCATTTCACAAAAGAGTCCGAATATGAACCATCTACACAATCGTGCCACGCTGGGCGGAAAACTGAGCGCCGTCCTGGTCGCCGCGGGAAGCTCCGTGGGGCTGGGCAACATCTGGCGGTTCCCCTACGTCGCCGGTGACAACGGAGGCGGAGCCTTTTTGGTGATCTATATCCTCTGCGTCCTGCTGCTGGGCCTGCCGCTCATGCTCGCCGAATTCTCCGTCGGACGCGCCACGCACCTGAATGCCGTCGGAGCCTACCGCTCGCTCGACAAACGATGGAGTTTCCTCGGGTACAACGGCGTACTGGCCGCATTCCTCATCCTGGGGTTCTATTTCGTCGTGTCGGGCTGGACCGCCGAATACATGGTCCACTCCGTGACGGGCAGCCTGGCAAAATACACCACGGCCGAGGAGTACCAGACCATATTCGAGAATTTTATCCGGAATCCGTGGCGTCCGGTGCTCTACACGCTGCTCTTCGTCCTGGCCACCCACTTCGTCATCGCCCTCGGCGTGCAGAAGGGAATCGAACGTTCGGCCAAAGTCCTGATGCCGCTGCTGTTCGCCATTCTAATCGCCCTGGCGATCCATTCGCTGCTGATGCCCGGCGGCGGTGAAGGTTTCCGGTTCTTCTTCAAGCCCGATTTCTCGAAGGTTACCCCTTCGACGGTCCTCGTGGCGCTCGGACAGGCCTTCTTCTCGCTCTCGATCGGCATCGGAACCATGGTCACCTACGCCTCCTACTTCAAACCCGAAACCAACCTGCGCCACACGGCCCTGAACGTCACGATCCTCGACACGCTGGTCGCCGTACTGGCCGGCGTGGTGATCTTCCCGGCGGTCTTCAGCGTCGGGATCGAACCCTCGTCGGGACCTTCGCTGGTCTTCATCACCCTGCCCAGCATCTTCAACGGAATGCCGCTGAGCATGGTCTGGTCGACGGTATTCTTTCTGCTGCTGGTCGTTGCGGCGCTCACCTCGACGATCTCCCTGCATGAAGTAATCACCGCCTACTGCCACGAGGAGTGGCACATGACCCGCCGGGCCGCAGCCTGGACCACCACCGCCGCCACCTCGCTGTTGGGAATCGTCGCCTCGCTGTCGGTCGGCCTGCTGAGCGGATGGAAACTGTTCGGACTCAATCTGTTCGACCTGCTGGACTACCTCACGGCCAATATTCTGCTGCCCGTCGGCGGATTCTTCACCTGCATCTTCGTCGGCTGGAAACTCGACCAACAGGTGCTCAAAGATCAGATTACCAACAACGGAGCCTTGAAATTCCGGATTTACCGAATCTTCATCTTCCTGTTGCGCTATCTCTGCCCCATCGTGATGCTGATGGTCTTCCTCGACAATCTGGGCGTCTTTTAGGCTGGGAGGGCCGGTCAATGAGCGGACCGACCTTGAAAAGGGCCGGTCATAAAGAGGCGGGCCATGAAAAGGGCCGGTCAATGAGCGGGCCGACATGAAAGGGCTGGTCGTGAAGAGGCGGGCCATGAAAAGGGTCGGCCAATGAACAAGCTTGTCATGAAAACCCCGGGCCCATTCAGATGGGTCCGGGGTTTTTCATATTCGGGTCTCCGGGAAATGCGCTTGTCGGCTGCACCGTTTTCGGTTCGGCCGCCCGAACCCGAAGAGGTATCCGCAATCAGTTGATGTTGCGGCGGTCGGGCTCCTTCTCCGGAGAGGCCGCCTCCATATCGATCTGCAGCTTCACCATGTTGATCGCCGCAGCAGCCGCTTCGTCACCCTTGTTGCCGAGACGGCCTCCGCAACGGTCCAGAGCCTGCTGCATGTCGTTGACTGTCAGCACTCCAAAGGCAATCGGCATGTTCCACTGAATCTGCAGCTGCGTAATTCCCTGGGTGACCCCCTGGCAGATGAAGTCGAAATGCCGCGTATCCCCCTGGATGACACACCCCAGGGCGATCACCGCATCGACATCCGTATATTCGGCGAAAAATTGCGCTCCGAGCGAGAGTTCAAAGGTGCCGGGAACATATTTCACCTGGATGTTCATGTCCGGACACCCCGCAGCCCGCAACGTCCGCACGGCTCCCTCCAGCAACGCCTCGGTCACCTCGCGGTTCCACTCCGCGACGACGATCCCGAAGCGCATGTCCGCAGCCGAAGGCAGCGGAGAGTCGAATTTCGAAAGATTGTGATTCCGGGTTGCCATCGCTGTCGCTTATTTGACGCTGCCCAGCAGTTTCTCGGCATCCCGGGCCTCCATCGAAGCGGGATACGAAGTCAGGATCCGCTCGTAATAAGCCGCAGCGGCGGCGTTATTGCCCTGCGCCTGCTCGGCAAGACCCGCCTTGCGAAGGTACATCGGCGTCGTCATGTTGTTGTCGGCAGCCTGCACGGCCTTCTCATAGAATTTCACAGCCTGGGCGTAGTTCTGCTGCTCGACCGCCACATCGCCCTGCAACCCGTAGTTCTGGGCGTTGATCAGCGATCCCGGGATTCCCTTTACCGGCGAGTATTTGGCCAGGTACTTCGCGGCATTCTCCAGATCTCCCGTCCGCAGGTAGCAGATCCCCGCATAGTGCTTCGCCAGGTTCCCCGAAGGCGTCGAACCGTACTGCTCGATCACATCCAGGAAGCCCGCGCCGTTGGCATCGCCCAGCAAAGCCAGTTCGAAATCCGGGGTCTCACTGTCAAAACGGTTCTGGGCTTCGGCGATCATCTCCGCAGCCTTCTCCGCACGGGGCTGGACGATCAGCGTCCGATAACCGAAAATCAAGGCCGCAAGAATCAAAAGTCCCAGGAAAATGTAGGACATCATGCGGCCGTTCTTCTCGAAAAAGAGCTCCGTTTTGTTCATTGCTTCACCGAGGGTTTCCGGTTCGGCGACGTTCTGTTTTGCCATAGTGTTATCCGTGTTTTTAGTTTATAATCCGTACGATAGTCTGCAAAGATACAAAACTATTCACAATGTACAAGGTCGTGTCCGGATTTTTTGTATTTTTGCCTTATGTACCTGAAAAAATTAGCGTTGCTGAATTTCAAAAACATCCGACAGGTGGAAATCGCCTTCTGTCCCGGGATCAATGCGCTGGTGGGGGACAACGGAGCCGGAAAAACGAACATCATCGACGCCGTTTACTACCTCTCGATGTGCAAATCCGCCCTGCAGATGACCGACGGACAGAGCGTCCGGCACGATGCCGACTTCTTCCTCGCGGACGGCGCATACGCCACCGATTCCGGAAAGAGCGAAAGCGTCGTCTGCTCCTTCTCCCGCAAGGGCGGCAAGGTCCTCAAACGGAACGGAAAGATATACGAACGGCTTGCGGACCATGTGGGGCTGATCCCCGCAGTGATCGTCTCCCCGGCCGACAGCGCCCTGATCTCCGACGCCGCGGATGAACGGCGCCGTTACCTCAATGCCTTCATCGCACAGCTCGACCGAAACTACCTGCAGGCCGTCATGCGTTACAACGCCGTCCTGGCCGAACGCAACCGCCTGCTCAAGATGCAGCCCGACGAAACGATGCTGCAGATCTACGACCGCCAGCTCTGCGAACACGGAAACAAGATTCATGAACGCCGCCGGGAGTTTGTCCAGCGGCTGCAGCCCGTCGTGGCGGAATATTACCGCACACTCTCCGGAGACCGCGAACAGGTCGAACTCCTCTACAAGTCCGAATTGAACGAACGACCCTTCGAGGAGGTGTTGCAGAGTGCCCGGCAGCGGGATCTCGTCAACGAATTCACCACCGCGGGCATCCACCGCGACGACCTGGTGCTGAAGATCGGCGGCTACCCCCTGCGGAAATACGGGTCGCAGGGACAGCAGAAATCCTTCCTGATCGCCCTGAAACTCGCCCAGTACGCCATTGTCGCCGAGGAGAAGCACGAACGCCCCATTCTGCTGCTGGACGACCTTTTCGACAAACTCGATGCCGGACGGGTCGAGCAGCTGATCCGCCTGGTATCGGCCGAAACCTTCGGGCAGATCCTCATCTCCGACTGCAACCCCACGCGGCTGAAGCGGATTCTCGACCGGACCGGCGGGGACTATGCGCTTTTAACCGTAACCGACGGCGACGTCACCCGGGATACCGGAGCAGAGGAACCGGCCGAAGAACCATCCAAGGAACCGTCCGAGGAACCGACCCAACCGGCACACGAATGAGACGCACGAAAACCATATTGATGGGCGACCTGCTGGACGAATTCTTCAAACGCCCCTATGTCGCCGCAAAGGTCGCCGAAGGAAAACTTCCCGATACGTGGCGCGAAATTGTCGGAGACCGCGTAGCGGACCTGACAACCGAATTGCGGCTCGAAAAGCGGATTCTGTATGTCCGCATTCAATCGAGTGTCGTGCGTTCCGAGCTTTTCTACCAGCGGGAGGCGCTCAAGGAGGAGATCAACCGGCGTTCCGGCATTCAGTTCGTCCAGGCCGTCATCATCCGCTGATCCGGATCCGCCCCAAACCTCCTCCAGACCAGGGACAGCGGCCCCTTGCCGGTCTTCGCACCCCCGTTTCCCAATTCTTTCACCGCACCGCCGCCACCCTGTACCACAAAAAAATGCTCCCCGGAAACGGGGAGCATTCTGTTTGACAAGGTTTTGATTACTTGATGATTACCGAGCGGTTGGCCTTCTGGTTGTTCTTGTAGATGTCAGGCTCGTTGCCCAGGCCCTCGTAGGTGAGCTGCTTGGGGTTCACACCGCATTTAACCAGGAAGTCGTAGACATTCTTCGCACGGTTCTCGGCAACCCGCTTGTTCCCGGCAGCCGTACCCGTCTGCTGGTCGGCGTGGCCCTGGATCGTGTAAACCCGATCCTTCGGACCGTTCTTGATCAGATCGGCAGTCAGCTCCAGGCGCGTCTTGTCCTTCGCCGTGAGTTTCGACATGCTGTAATCGTAGAAGATAATCGAAGTCGGAGCCGAAGTATTCACCTTCTTAGCCTCGGCAGCGGCTTTGGCCTCAGCCTGGGCGGCAGCCGTCTCGGCGGCCTTCGCAGCAGCCTGGGCAGCCGTCAGCTGCTCGTTCAGACGGGCATTCTCATCCTTCGCAGCCTTCAGAGCCGCATTGCCCGAAGCCACGGCATCCTGGAATGCCCGAATATCCTCGGCCGTATATCCCGGAACGCCACGCTCCCAGCCGCGCTGGTTGAAGCGATAGGTGATACCGGCGGTTGCCGTAAACCCGAAGAGGTAGGCACCGTTCATGCCGGCCGGGCAGATATCCGATTTGGCCAGAAGACCCTTCAGTTCGAGGTTGAAGTCGAACGACGGCGACAGGCGGAACTTGTTGAGCAAACCTGCCGTAAAGGCAAACTCCTGCCGGGTGTCGCTCTGGTTGTCACGCTGGCTGCTATCGGTGAAGTTCGAAGCCATGTAGCCGAAGCCCGCAAACGGCACGCCATACCAGGCACGATCCTCACGATAACCGCCGATCCAGTTCGAGAGGTTGACCATCACGTCCGTGTGAACGAACATGTACGGCCACGTCATCTTGCCCAGACCAGCATCGAAATTGTTGAACCAGCCGCCCTGCAGCTGTCCGCGGACTCCGACAACCGGATGCAGCCACTTCGTTGCCGACACGTTGCCCTCGAACCCGAAGCGCTCGCTGCGGGCTCCCAGGTTCCCACCGTTCGAGAAGGCCGTACCGGTACCCAAACCGGCCGATATCTCCCAATTATCCCAGAAACCGTTCGAGACAAAACCCGCAAAACTCGGCTTCTTGGGAGTTCCTTCAGCCCAAGCCGAAACCGCGAATACCGCGACCATGAAAGTCAAGAAAATCTTTTTCATATTAAATCCGTTTTGTTACACATTCAGTTGACCTCACATACTTGTCGTAAAAGTACGCATTTTTTTATAAAAAACGATTCTACACCTGCAAAAAAAGCGCAAAAATCACTTCTTACCCGTAAAAAAAGATCCGAAAACGCCGTTTCGGACCTTTTTTGGTTGATTTGGGGCCGAAAATACAATCATCAACCGCACTTCGAATAGCCGCAGGACATACAGGTCAGACACCCGTTCTGGTAAGCCATGTTCTCCTGACCGCAGCTCGGACACTTCCCTTTGGACTTCGTGCCGTCGACGATGTACTGTTTCAACGCCCGGCAGACGCCCGTCTTCCACGTGTTGATCGACACGCTGTCCAGATGCAGCGACTCGATCAGCGAAACGGTCTTCTCGATCGGCATTCCGTGGCGCAGCACGCCCGAAATCAGCTTGGCGTAGTTCCAGAACTCCTCGTTGAACAGGCGCGAGATCCCGCCGATCGTATTCGTATAGCCGTAACGGTCGACATACTGGAAGTCGTAACGCTTCGTACCGTCCTCCTCGCGTACCTTTATTATATAGCCTTTCCGGATCTTCGCCGGGATGTACATGGCATCCTCCTCGATCTTTCCGGTGAAAATCTCATACGGACGGCCGTTCTGCAACCCGACGAAGGCAATCCAATCCTCCGAGCCGTTCTTGAACCGCACGATGTCTGCAGGAATCGACTTCGGACGCTTCAGCACCTCGCCCGGATGCTCTTCGCAATGCGATTTCTTACCTTTGGCGTTCTTGTCCAGCAGCACGCCCGAGCGGCAGCCGTCGCGGTAAACCGTGACGCCTTTACAGCCGCACTCCCACGCCGTGCGGTAGACATCGGCAACCAACTCCTCCGAAACATTGTTCGGGAGGTTCACCGTCACCGAAATCGAGTGGTCCACCCACTTCTGGATCGCGCCCTGCATCTTCACCTTGGCCACCCAGTCGATGTCGTTGGCCGTAGCGCCGTGGTAGGGCGAAGCCTTCACCCACGTGTCGAGCTCCTCGTCGGAGATCGTTGCCAGTTTCGACGTATCGTAGCCGTTCGCCTCCAGCCACTTCACGAAATTGTGGTGGTAGACGTTGTACTCCTGGAACTTCTCGCCCGTTTCATCCTCGTAGTCGACATGCGTGTCGTGGTCCGAGGGGTTGATCTTCCGGCGGCGCTTGTAAACCGTCCGGAAAACAGGTTCGATTCCCGACGTGGTCTGCGACATGAGCGACGTCGTACCCGTCGGCGCGATGGTCAGCATGGCGATGTTGCGCCGTCCGACCTTCGACATCTCCTCGTAGAGCGCCGGATCGGCCTCCCGGATCCGCGCGATCATCGGGTTGTTCGCCTCCTTGGCCGTATCGTAGATCGGGAAGGCCCCGCGCTCGGAAGCCATCTTCACCGAAGCCCCGTAGGCGGCCAGCGCCAGCGTCTTCTGCACCTCCACGGCAAAGTCGATCGCCTCCTGCGAGCCGTAGCGCAACCCCAGAGCGGCCAACATGTCGCCCTCGGCCGTGATACCGAGACCCGTGCGGCGTCCCTTCTGGGCCATCGTCCGGATCTTTTTCCAGAGCTCCAGCTCCACCTGGCGGACGTCCATATCCTCGGGATCCCCCTCGATCTTGGCGATGATCTGCTCCACCTTCTCCAGCTCCAGGTCGATGATGTCGTCCATCATGTGCATGGCCTTGCCCACATGGTCGCGGAACTTTTCGAAGTTGAACTTCGCATCGGCCTTGAACGGATTGTCCACGTAGCTGAAGAGGTTCATCGCCAGCAGACGGCACGAATCGTAGGGGCAGAGCGGAATCTCCCCGCAGGGGTTCGTCGAGACGGTCACGAAGCCTTCGTCGGCATAGCAGTCGGGGATGCTCTCGCGGATCACCGTATCCCAGAACAGCACACCCGGCTCGGCCGATTTCCACGCATTGTGGATGATCTTCTCCCAGAGTTTCTTCGCATCGATATCCTGTTCGAATTTGGGCTGGTCCGAGACGATCGGGAACTGCTGGTGGTACTTCTTCCCGGCCAGCGCCGCACGCATGAACTCGTCGTCGATCTTGATCGAGACGTTCGCACCCGTAACCTTGCCCGTATCGACCTTGGCGTCGATGAAGCGCTCGGCGTCGGGGTGTTTGATCGAGAGCGTCAGCATCAGCGCCCCGCGGCGGCCGTCCTGCGCCACCTCGCGCGTCGAGTTCGAGTAGCGCTCCATGAAGGGAACGATACCCGTCGACGTGAGGGCCGAGTTCAGCACCGGGCTGCCCGTCGGGCGGATGTGCGAGAGGTCATGCCCCACGCCGCCGCGCCGTTTCATCAGCTGCACCTGCTCCTCGTCCATGCGGAAGATCCCGCCGTAGGAGTCGGCCGGGTGCTTGTGCCCGATGACGAAGCAGTTCGACAGCGACGCAACCTGGAAATTGTTTCCGATACCGGTCATCGGACCGCCCTGCGGAATCACGTACCGGAAATGGTCGAGCAGTTCGAAAGCCTCCTCCTTGCTGAGGGGGTTCGGATACTTCCGCTCGATACGCTCGATCTCCGCGGCGATACGCTGGTGCATCTCCCGCGGCGAACGCTCGTAGATGTTCCCGAAAGAGTCTTTCAAGGCGTACTTGCTCACCCACACCGTAGCGGCGAGATCGTCACCCTCGAAATACTTCTTCGATTCGGCGACCGCATCGTTGTAATCGACCTTCTGCGGCGCCCCGACATTGGTTGTTTTAGACATAACGTTTTGACTCTTATCTATTTTTCAGTTTTTCAGCATTTTCTCACCCCGGTCACTCCCCGGTCACTCCCCGGTCACTCCCCGGTCACTCCCCGGTCACTCCCCGGTCACTCCCCGGTCACTCCTTCTCCCGGCCCCCGCCCCCGGAACAGGCGCACGGGGCAAACGCACGGTTCTACAAATTTCAAACTTTTCCCACGAAAAAGCCAGATCCCGGAAGCAATTTTATCGACAATTTATCTACAAAAGGCGAAAAGACGCGCCCCGGGGATCCGGGACGCGCACAGGGAATGGTCGCAGGATTTTATTTCACGGCCACGGCGTCGATCTCCACCCGGGCACCCATCGGAAGAGCGGCCACTTCATAGCAGACCCGGGCCGGTTTGTCGCCCGTGAAGAACTCCGCATAGACGGCATTCATCGCCGCAAAGTCCCCGATCGACTGCAGCAGGACCGTCGTCTTCACCACATCCGAGAAGTCGTAACCCGCCTCGCGGAGGATGTGGCCGATATTCGTCAGCGACTGGCGCGTCTGGGCCTCGACGCCCTCGGCCATGCGGCCCGTAGCGCCGTCAAGGGGCAGCTGGCCCGAAACATAAAGCGTCCCGCCCGTCTCAACGGCCTGGGAATAAGGCCCCACGGCTTTGGGAGCCTGCGGTGATGCGATGATCTTTTTCATAGACAAATGGTTCGTTGGGTCACCAAAGGTACGATTAATTCTCTATATTTGCAGCATCACTCAATCGAAAAACCATGAAATTTTTGCTTCGAATCGCGGTAATCGCTGGCCTTGCGGCGCTTATGGCCGGATGCTGCCACTGCCGCTCCTACCAGAAGAAGACCCGCCGCCCGCTCGTCGGGACCGAATGGCAGCTGATCCAGCTCGGCGGCGAAACCATCCAGCCCCGGGAGGGGAGTTTCACCGTCACGCTCTCGGCCGAAAAGGGCCAGATCTCCGGTGTGGGGGCCTGCAACCGGATTTCGGGGCCCTATAAAAGCGACGAGCACCGCGCACTGAAGATCGGACCCCTGGCCGCCACGCGCATGGCCTGCCCCGACCTGAAACGCGAACAAGCCTTCATCTCGGCGCTCGAATCGGCCACCCACTACGACATGGACGGCCCGATGCTGCTGATCCTCTCCAACGGCGAACTGCGCGCCGTCTTCCAGGCCAAGCCATGAGATCGCTCCGAAGGCTCTGCGCGGCGCTGTTGCTGCTGACCGCCACGACGGGATACGCGCTCGGGCAGGGAACGGCAGCGCCGGAACGGTCCGGAGCCCGCAACCGGACCCACGGCGCCGAACAGGCCTCGCCCGACGAAGCGGAGGCGCAGCCCTTCACCTCGGAGACGATGCCCCGCTTCCAGGGAAAAGATCTCCACGCCTTCCGGGCGTGGGTGCAGCAACGGATCCGCAGGCTGAAGCCCATACGGAAGAGAGGGCTCTCGGGGCGGGTAACCGTTTCGTTCGTAATCGACACGACCGGAAGGCTCACGCAGATTCATATACTCCAAAGTCCCGACCGTTCGCTCTCCGACGAGGCTGTCCGCGTGCTGAAACGGTCCCCCCGCTGGGAACCGGGACGGCGAAACGGACGAAAAGTCCCGATCAAATACACCATGCCGGTCGACTTCCTCCCTCCGACGAAAGCAACCGGCACAACCGGAGAGAACTGAGCTCCTCCGGGCCGTTGCCGCGCAGAAAAAAGTTCCTATACACGAAAGCATTGCCTCCGGTTCACGAAAAGCCCTCTTCCCCGAGTGGGGAGGAGGGCTCGTTCGTTGTCGGACGCACGGTCCGATGGACCTTACTTGAGGTTCGGGTTCAGCTCGCCCCACTTGTCGATGGCGGGCAGCACTCCCATCTCGATCACCTCGTCACGCAGCTTGCAGAGGTGCTCGTAGCTCTCCTTGAGCTTCTTGTGCTCCTCGGGCGTGCCCTTCACGTCCTTGTAGTGCACACCCTCCTTCGTGATCTCCGTCTCCATGGCCATCAGGATGTGGTTGAACTCCCCGTTGTGGACATACGTCCCGGCCGGATACTCGAAGGGTTTGCCGCCCATGGCCGCCGCAATCATGCAGATCGAAACGTAGGCCGGGCTCTGGAACGACGAACGGCCCCGCAGGTCGATGATGTGCTTGCCGCCCTGGATCACCCGCTGCTGCAGATCGTTCCAGTCGCCTTCGGGCATCTGCGTGCCGATCAGCTCCGACAGGGGCTTGCCTGCTACCAGCGTCGTCGAGGCGAAGACAGCCATCTGCTCGCCGTGACCGCCGTAGGTGCGGCAGTTGCGGACCTCGTCGGGCGAAATCTTGAAGTAACGGGCCAGCTCCGAACGCAGGCGCGTCGAGTCGAGCGCCGCCAGCGTCGTCACCTGCGAAGGTTTCAGGCCGCTGTAGATCAGCGTAATCAGACCCGTAATGTCGGCCGGGTTGAAGATCACCACCACGTGTTTTACATCCGGGCAGTAGGCCTTGAGGTTCTTGCCGAACTCCTCGGCGATCTGCGCGTTGCCCTTCAGCAGGTCCTCGCGCGTCATGCCCGCCTTGCGCGCCGCACCGCCCGACGAGACCACATAGGCGGCACCCGTCAGCGCCTCCTTGATGTCGGTCGTCCAGGTGATGTTCACGCCCTCGAAGGCGCAGTGGTACAGCTCCTCGGCCACACCCTCCAGCGCCGGGCCGAACGGGTCGTACAGGCAAATGTTCGGCGTCAGGTGCATCATCAGTGCCGTCTGTGCCATGTTCGAGCCGATCATGCCGGCCGCACCCACGATCGTGAGTTTCTCGTTTGTCAGAAATTCCATAACCTTTATCTGTTTAAAAATTCCGTCTCGCTATTCGATCTCCCGACGGTTCCGCAACGCCTGCGCAATCGTCAGTTCATCCACGTATTCCAGTTCGTCGCCGAAGCCGATGCCCCGGGCAATCGCCGTGATCTTCAGGCCCGGATAGTGCCGCAGGCGGTTCATCAGGTAGAAGAGCGTCGTCTCACCCTCCACCGAGGTCGAGATCGCCAGGATCACCTCCCGCACACCCCCCGCCTCGATCCGCTCGCACAGCAGGTCGATTTTCAGGTCCGAGGGAGAAATGCCCTGCATGGGCGAAATCACACCCCCCAGCACATGATACAGCCCCCGGTACTGGCGCGTATTCTCGATCGACAGCACATCGACCACCTGCTCCACGACGCAGATCGTCGTATGGTCCCGTTCGGGATCCGCGCAGATCGGGCAGACCTCCTCGTCCGAGAGGTTGTTGCACCGCGTGCAATACTTCACCTCGTTGCGGAAACGGTCGATGCTCTCCGTCATCTCGGCTACCGACTCCCGATCCATCCGCAACAGGTGGATCGCCAGCCGCAACGCCGTGCGCCGCCCCACTCCCGGGAGTTTCGACAACTCCCCGACCACATCCTGCAAGAGCCGCGACATCTAAATCGTCTCGATGGTTTTCGACTCCAGCCACCCCTTCTTGCCGTCGGCAATGGTGATCTCGCACCAGTCGTCGAGCCGGTTCGTGATCTCGACCAGCGTCCCCTCGTGCAGCACGAAGAGATCCGTGGCCGACTTGTCCGGGGAGCTCTTCACGGCCGTCGAGAGCGACATCACCACGGCCTGCGTATCGTCGAGCATCTCCCGCCGCTCGCCCAGCGCGAACCACGTCGTCAGGATAAACAGCACAAAGGCGATCAGCGTTCCGTAGAATCCCGTCTTGCGCAACGACAAACGGCGTGCCAGCAGGTAGATCAGGAACAGCGACAAGGCGAAAACCAGCGCCACCAGCGAAAAGATGCTCCACGCCGTGCAACTCATCGTATGGCGCACGCCGCGCACCCACTCCGTGAGGAAAAACTCCGGAATCGCCTCGATGTTGTCCTTCGTGCGCGCCTCGGCAACACCCAGGTTGTAACGGATATCGTCATTGCCCGGCGCACGGCGCAATGCCCGCCGGTAATTGAGGATCGATTCCCCGAGACGCCCCTCCTTGAAATAGGCATTGCCCAGGTTGTAGTAGAGTTTCACCGAGCTCAACCCGAGGGCGCGGATCGCCTCGTAATACTCCGCCGCGGCATGGTAGTCGCCGTTGACATAGGCCGTATTGCCCAGATCCCACAACTGGTCGGGAGTCGGACCGGCCGGTGCCGCCGAAGCTTCCGCCGCCTCCGGGGCTGCGGACTCCGCCCCGGTCGCAGTCCCGGACGTCGCCAGAGCCGTGCTGTCGGGCGCTTCCTGGGCCCGGGCTGCACCCAAACCCCACGCCAGAATCCATATCAGGAACAAAAAGAGTCGTTTCATAGTTCGATCACCGTTTGATTGCCGATTCGATCCGCGAAATCAGGTTCACACCCTCCGAGTAGACATCCCCCATCCGGGCCGACTCCACCGGCGAGTACTGCGCCTCGTCGCAGCGCGTGATGATATCCGTAAAGCGCTGCGAATCCTCCGTCGAGACGCCCCGCTTGTGCAACTCCTCGCGGACGTTCTCCTTCGTGAGGTTCGCCATCGGGATGTTGAACTTGTCGCTCATGTAGCCCCACAGCGCCCGCAGCATCTCCTCATAGAAGGCGTGACGGTTCTGCTCCTCCATGTAGCGTTTGGCAACCCGGAAGCGTTGCACAGCCACCTTGTTCGCCCGTTTGCCGCGCACCAGCGCCACGTTCTGCGACTCCCGGATCTGGCGCCGAAGACACACATAGGCCACTCCAAAATAGACCAGGATCCCCGACAGCACGATCCAGTAGGCTCCACTGAAGAGGAACGGCACCGTAACCGACCGCAGCTGCGCACCGCCCAGCTTGATGAAACGGATATCCTCGCCCAGCAACCGCACCTCCTCCTTCGACATCCCGCGGCCCTGCATCACCACCGCCTCGCCGCCGCCCCGCGCATCGGGCGTGATCTCCAGAGAGAGCGGCTTCGAACGCAGCGTCATGTACTGCATCCGCTGCGGGTCGAAGTAGGTGAACTCAACGGGCTCCACCTCGTAGGAGCCTTCGGCCCGCGCAATGAAGGGGTATTCGAACTGCCGGTAGCCGGAGATTCCCGACGACGAGGCGTTGATCGACTCGGTAGTCTTCACGTTGTAGAGTTCGAACGACGTCGGAAGCTGCAGTTTCGGGGCCTGCACGAAGGTCAGGTTCCCGCGGCCCGAGATCTTCACCCGGATATTCGCGCCCGAATTGGCTGCCAGGCGCTCCTCCGGGAACTCCGTATCCATCGTGAAGGAGCCCACGGCCCCGGTAAAGCTCGCCGGAGCCCCCGACGGAAGCGGCTTCACGGTCACCGTCGCACGCTGGCTCTGCACCTTGCGCGGCACGTTCAGCACCTCGCGCCCCGTCCCGAAGAAGGGATCGGCATTCCGGCTCTGGATCACCACCTGCGCCACGACCGTCATCTCCACCGGATCGATCGTCAGCGTCCCGACCTGCTGCGGGTAGAGCAGGTAGTCCAGCAGCACGCGCGTCTCGTAGACCTTGCCGTTGTAGGTCTCCCGGCTCACGCGCGACGCATTCGGGTCCGTGAGGTCCTGCGACCAGAAGCCGTTGAACGACGGAGCCGATTCGGGAACGATGTTCACGTAAGGAACCCGCGTATAGAGTTTGAAGGTCACATGAAGCGGCTCGTTCTTGTAGAGCGACGTGCGCGACACCTCGGCCCGCAGCAGGATGTCATCCTTGCCGATCTGGTGCTGCGCCTCGGAACGGCTCTCCGACCCGGCACTCCGGCCCTGCGACTGCGGCTGCTGCGAACGACTCCCGTCGCCCTCGTCCACCACCTCGATCGGAAGCGGCTGCGTCCGGTAGACCTTGCCGCCGACCTTCACCGTCGCGGCGCCGATCGTCACCGTTCCCGCCGCCTGCGGCAGCAGAACGAACGTATAGGTGTGGCTCACGCTCTTGGTCATCGACCCGTTGATGATCTGGATCGACGAACCCGTGGATTCCGCAGGACCGGCCAGCACGTCGAAACCCTCGAACGTCGGAGCCTCGAACGTCTCCCGGTCCGGTTTGGCATTGAGTGCGAACTCCACGCGGAAGGCCCCGCCCAGGGAGACCGTCAGCGGGGAGTTGGCCTCAAAGGTGACCTCTTCGTCGGCAAAGGTCGGGAAGAACACCAGTGCGAAGAGTGCCGCCAACGATAATTTCGCAAAGAAAAGTTTCATTGAATCAAAGCGATAGGTCCGTTCATCAGGCTTCCGAAACCCGGTCCGCAACCATGCCGGATCCCGAGCCGGAAAACCCGAAAAGTATTGTCATACCCCTTGCCGACCGCCGCGAAGGGCCCCCGGAAACCCGGAGACCCCGCTTACGGCCGCAAGTCCGAAAATACAACGCAAAGCGTTGCCGTTTAGTATCTCCAAAGGGCGGATTTTCAATGCTTGAAATCGGCAAAGAAGTCGTTGCCCTTGTCGTCGACGATGATGAATGCCGGGAAGTTCTCCACGTAGATCTTCCGCACGGCCTCCATGCCCAGTTCGGGGAAGTCCACCACCTCGACCGACTTGATCGAATTCTTGGCCAGGATGGCTGCAGGTCCGCCGATCGACCCGAGGTAGAAACCGCCGTTGGCCTTGCAGGCATCGGTCACGGCCTGCGAGCGGTTGCCCTTGGCCACCATCACCAGCGAACCGCCGTGCTTCTGGAAGAGGTCCACGTAGGGGTCCATGCGCCCGGCCGTCGTCGGGCCGAACGATCCCGAAGCCATGCCCTGCGGCGTCTTCGCCGGTCCGGCGTAGTAAACCGGGTGTTTCTTGAAGTATTCCGGCATCGGCTTGCCCTCGTCGAGCATCTGCTTGATGCGTGCGTGGGCGATGTCGCGCGCCACGATGAGCGTACCCTTCAGGTTCAGCCGCGTCTTGATCGGGTATTTCGTGAGGATCTCGCGCACCTTGTCCATTCCCTCGTCGAGGTCGATGTCCACCGCGGGCGACATGGCCGGAGCCTCGGCGGGCAGGAAACGCGCCGGATTCTTCTCCAGCTCTTCGAGGAAAATGCCCTCCGGGGTGATCTTCGCCTTGATGTTGCGGTCGGCCGAGCAGCTCACGCCGATGGCCACGGGGCACGACGCCGCATGGCGCGGAGCGCGGATCACCCGCACGTCATGCACGAGGTACTTGCCGCCGAACTGCGCGCCGACGCCGCTCTGCTGGCAGATCTTCAGCACCTTCTCCTCCCACTCCAGATCGCGGAAGCAGCGCCCGCCCTCGTTGCCCGAGGTGGGCAGTTCGTCGAGGTAGCCGGCCGAGGCCTTCTTCACCGTCGAGAGGCACATCTCGGCCGACGTCCCGCCGATGCAGATCGCCAGGTGGTAGGGAGGGCAGGCCGACGTCCCGAGGTCGAAGATGTGCTGCTGGATGAACTTCGTCAGCGACTCCTCGTTGAGCAGCGCCTTGGTCTGCTGGTAGAGGAAGGTCTTGTTGGCCGAACCGCCGCCCTTGGTGATGAAGAGGAATTCGTACTCCATGCCGGGTTTGCCGCCGTAGATGTCGATCTGTGCCGGGAGGTTCGTGCCCGAGTTCTTCTCGTCGATCATCGTGAAGGGAACCACCTGCGAATAGCGCAGGTTCCGCTCCTTGTAAGTCTCGTAGACCCCGCGCGCGATGCACTCGGCATCGTCGGCGCCCGTCCAGACGTCCTCGCCCTTGTGGCCGATGCAGATCGCCGTACCCGTATCCTGGCAGGTCGGGAGTTCTCCCTCGGCCGCCACGCACTGGTTCAGCAGCATCGTGTAGGCCACAAACTTGTCGTTGTCCGTCGCTTCGGGATCCTCCAGGATGTTGCGCAGCTTCTGCAGGTGCGCAGCGCGCAGATAGAACGACACGTCGCTGTAAGCGGCCTTCGACAAAAGCTCCAGACCCTTCGGGTCGACCTTCAGGATCTTGCGCCCGTCGCACTCGACGACCTTCACGTAATCCTTCGTCAAAAGACGGTACTTCGTCTTGTCCTCCTGAATCGGGAACGGCTCCTGATAAATGAATTCTGCCATGATCGTATGTGTTTGTTGTTGTTTGCGGTTCGATTTCCGGTTTCACCCCTGCAAAAGTACAAAAAACAATCCGGATTGTACAACTATTTCCGCTTCTCTGTTATTTTTTTCACAAAAAGAGACTATTATTTAGATTTTTTAGTAAATTTGTGCGGTTTTTGATGGATACAAATTTTTTTAACACACATAAGCTATGGTATCGTTCAAGGAAATCGGCCTCGTAAACACCCGCGAAATGTTTGCCAAGGCCATCAAGGGCGGGTATGCCATCCCGGCCTTCAACTTCAACAACATGGAGCAGCTCCAGGCCATCATCCAGGCCGCTGCCGAGACCAAGTCGCCCGTCATCCTCCAGGTGTCGAAGGGCGCGCGCAACTACGCCAACCAGACCCTGCTGCGCTACATGGCCGAGGGTGCCGTCGAGTATGCCAAGGAGCTCGGCTGGGAGAAACCCCAGATCGTCCTGCACCTCGACCACGGAGACTCGTTCGAGCTCTGCAAGAGCTGCGTCGACATGGGTTTCTCGTCGGTGATGATCGACGGTTCGTCGCTCCCCTATGACGAGAACGTCGCCCTGACGAAGAAGGTCGTTGAGTATGCTCACCAGTTCGACGTAACGGTCGAGGGCGAGCTGGGCGTGCTGGCCGGTGTCGAGGACGAAGTGGCCGCCGAAGAGAGCCACTACACCAAACCCGAAGAGGTCGTCGACTTCGTAACGAAGACCGGCGTCGACTCGCTGGCCATCTCGATCGGTACGTCGCACGGAGCCTACAAGTTCACGCCCGAGCAGTGCACCGTCGACCCGAAGACGGGCCGTCTGGTTCCGCCCCCCCTGGCTTTCGACGTGCTGGCTGCCATCGAGAAGGAGCTCCCCGGCTTCCCCATCGTGCTCCACGGATCGTCGTCCGTACCCCAGGAGGAGGTCGACACCATCAACAAGTACGGCGGTGCCCTGAAGGCTGCTGTAGGTATTCCCGAGGAGGAGCTGCGCAAGGCTGCCAAGAGCGCTGTCTGCAAGATCAACATCGACTCCGACTCGCGTCTGGCCATGACCGCCGCCATCCGTGAGGTCTTCGCCACGAAGCCCGCAGAGTTCGACCCCCGCAAGTACCTGGGTCCGGCTCGTGACAACATGAAGAAGCTTTACATCCACAAGATCAAGGAGGTGCTCGGTTCGGACGGAAAGGCCGAATAATCGGAGCAGCCCGAAAAACGAAAAACGGAGGTTCATCGAGAACCTCCGTTTTTTTGTTGTACAAAGCCAAGCAAGCAAATGTCTGATCCCGTCGGAATGCTCTCGAATGCCGTTACTCGCCGTCTTCGGCATCGTTTACAAATCTGACCCACCCCCAAACCCCCGCCTCAGGCAGGGGCTTTATGGGGAGCGACATGGCGGTATCGGAAAGACCCGACGCTCGAAATCTCCAGGTTTTTTTGGGTGTGTGTGCAGAGCGGCAGCCTGTGGCGTATGGAGGATCGCCGGATCTTACCGACCCCAAACCTCCAAACCCGATTCAACAGGTACCTTTTGGTGGCAAAAGGTACCGCCAAAACCAGCCGCAAATTGCTTTTCACGGGTTTCGGGAGCAGAACACACTGAACGGGCGCAGAAAGATCAAGCCTTTTCAGCCTCCCGTTCCGGGCGTGTGTGCTGCTCCCGAAACTTTTCCGCTCCAAGCAAAGTGCGGCTATTCGCCTTCCCGACCGTCACCCGGAAGCGACACTCCGAACCGCCGTCCAACACCGTTTCAAGCGTCTCCACCGTAATCTCCCGCCCCGGCAGCAACTCCTCCAGCACATAGAAAATGCTCTGCCGGGAGCATTCGCAATGGGTCGGAGCCGATACGAACCCGGCCTCGACCTGCGGGCACAGACAGCGCGGATAGCCCATCTCGTAGACCCGGCCCGGCTCGACGACCTCGGCAAAAAAGTAAGGTGTCCGCCCGTATTTCGCATACTGACGGTCGAGGTCGCATCCGCACTCCTCGAACTGTCGGCGCAGCTCGACCAGCACGCCGTCCCGCACACACGCCTCGGCACACGGACGGTAAAGCCGCGCCCGCGTCTCGGCCGGAAGCCGACCGATCGCCTCCTCCAACGTCCGATAAAAAACCTCGTTGCGCGATTGCGCCTCTTTGGACTCCATATCTTATCTGTTTACTCCTGAACTTCCGGAGCCCGGTCGTCCGGGATATACTTTCCGACAAACTCCCCGACACGCCGCGTGTACTCGGCGCGGTTGTCGCGGTACGACATCGCGTGCGTCGCACCCGGAACCACCCAAAGCTCCTTCTCCCCCGGTTTGGCCTCGTAAAGCGGGTAGACCATCCACGTCGGCACGTAATCATCCGCATCCCCATGGATGAACAGCATCGGTCGGTCACATTTCGCCACCTGTTTCAAGGCCGAGGCCTCACGGAAATTCCATCCGTATTTCAGGTCGCACAGCCCGCTCGCCACATTCAGCAGCGGAAAGGCCGGCAACGAGAACTGCTCCTTCAACTCCTTCGAGAACTGGTCCCATACGCTCGTGTAGCCGCAGTCCTCGACAAAGCACTTCACATAGGGCTGCTGCTCCTCGCCCGAAACCATCATCGTCGTCGCGGCGCCCATCGAGATGCCGTGCACCACCATCTGCGTATGCCCTCCGAAGATCCCGTTCGCCACCTCCATCCACTGCAGGACGTCGAGCCGGTCCTTCCACCCCATCCGGATGGCCCGCCCTTCACTTTCACCGTGATAGTGCAGATCCGGGAGCAGGATGTTAAACCCCAGATCGTGGTTGTAGAGATAGCCGATCATCAGCATCCGCACGGCATTGTCCGTATAGCCGTGGACGATGACCGCCGTGCGGTCCGTCGGCTCCGGCGCCCACGCATACAGGGCATGAAGCCGTTCGCCGTCGCGCCCCGTCATCGTCGTGTCGCGCAGCGCATCCCGTTGCCGGAGGCTGTCGACCCACGACTCCAGGAAGGGATACTCCTCGTACATATATTCATAGGAGGAGGCGTTCTTGGC
Organism: uncultured Alistipes sp.; assembly: GCA_944321755.1. Classification (GTDB taxonomy): domain Bacteria; phylum Bacteroidota; class Bacteroidia; order Bacteroidales; family Rikenellaceae; genus Alistipes. The sequence goes on along the minus strand of CALUMM010000027.1, from coordinate 1,345 downwards.
CTCCATCGTCGCGTCGGGGCGCAACGAATAGCGTAGCAGGTAGAGGCTCCCGCCTACCAGAATCGCCGCCACGACCAGCACGACCAGCACGACGATGCGAATAATCCGTTTCATAAGCTGCTCTGATTTTGGTTTATACGAAACGGCCGTCGGCGCAAAAACCCTGCCCCGGCGACCGTCGTTCTGTCACAAACCGCGCAAAAAGGATCAGTTCTTGCCCAGTTTGGTGCGGATATGGGCCAGCATGTCGTCGGTCATCCGCGAAAGGTCCCATTCGGGTTTCCAGCCCCACTCCTCCCGGGCGCAGGTGTCGTCCAGCGAATTGGGCCAGCTCTCGGCAATCTCCTTCTTCACGGGGTCGATGTTGTAGTCCATCGTGAAGTCCGGCAGGCGTTTCTTGATCTCGGCGCAGATGATCTCCGGCGTGAAACTCATCGATGCAAGGTTGAAACTGTTGCGGTGGACGAGTTTCGACGGATCGGCCTCCATCAGCTCGACACAGGCACGCAGCGCGTCGGGCATATAGATCATGTCCATGTAGACATCGGGCGGAACCGGGCAGGTGAACCGCCCGTTGCGGATCGCCTCGTAGTAAATCTCCACGGCATAGTCGGTCGTTCCGCCGCCGGGGAGCGTGACGTTCGAGATGATGCCCGGGAACCGGACTGAACGTGTATCCAGACCGTATTTATGGTGGTAATAGTTGCTCAACAGTTCGCCGGTCACCTTGCAGACCCCATAGATGGTCGTGGGCTGCATGATCGTATCCTGCGGGGTTTTGTCCTTGGGGGACGAGGGGCCGAAGGCGCCGATCGACGAGGGCGTGAAGAGGGCGCAATGGTGCTGACGCGCCACTTCGAGCGAATTGTTCAGCGCTCCCATGTTGACATTCCAGGCCATCTGGGGATTGCGCTCCCCGACGGCCGAAAGCAACGCCACGAGATTGAAGATCGTGTCGATGTGATGCCGGGCCACGACCGAAGCCATGGAGGTGGCATCAAGGGCATTGAGAATCTCGAAAGGTCCGTCCTCGCCCAAATTCCGGCACTCGCGCATATCGGTGGCCACGACATTCGCGCCTCCGTAAATCCCGCGCAGAAAAACTGTCAGCTCGGAACCGATTTGGCCTCCGGCGCCTACTATCAGAATACGTTTCATCTGTTTTGATTATAATTCGGTAGTAAAGATAGAAAATAATTGTGAAAAGCGCACATTTTTTTGGTCATTTCATTTTTCTTGTGTACTTTTGCACCACTCAACAAGGGAATTGCTGTTGTAGCTCAGTGGTAGAGCACTTCCTTGGTAAGGAAGAGGTCACGAGTTCAAGCCTCGTCAACAGCTCTGG
>CALUMM010000026.1 GCA_944321755.1 uncultured Alistipes sp. | reverse complement strand
GCCTCCTTGAAGGCGTTCCGGGCGGCGAGTTTGAAGGAGATTTCGTTCGAATCCACGGGGTGCATCTTGCCGTCGTAGATGATGACGCGAATGTCGCGGGCGTAGGAACCGGTGAGCGGTCCCTCGTCCATCTTCTCCATGATACCCTTGAGGATGGCGGGCATGAAGCGTGCGTCGATGGCGCCGCCGACGATGGCCGAGTAGAACTGGAGTTTTCCGCCCCATGCGAGGTCGTACTCCTCCTTGGTCTTGACGTTGACGACCATGTCTCCCTTTCCGGGGACCTTGTAGTTCTTCGGTTCGGGAATTCCCTCGTAGTAGGGTTCGATGATCATGTGAACCTCACCGAACTGCCCTGCGCCTCCCGACTGCTTCTTGTGGCGGTAGTCGGCCTGTGCGACCTTGGTGATGGTTTCGCGGTAAGGGATCTTCGGGGCGATGTACTCGTAGGCGAGTTTGTTTTCTGCGAGAATACGGTTCCGCAGGATGTTCAGGTGGTGTTCGCCCTGTCCCTGGATGATGGTCTGCTTCAGCTCCTTGGAGTATTCGACCAGAATCGTCGGGTCTTCGAACTTGGCATCGTTGAGCAGCTTGCCGAGCTTCTCCTCATCGCTCTGCTCCTTGCACTTGACGGCGGCGCGGTAGCGGGGCTCGGGGAAGACGATGGGTTCGATCGTCACGGGCGCGGCGGCAGCCGAGAGGGTGTCGTTCGTGCGGGTGCCCTTGAGTTTGACGGTGCAGCCGATGTCGCCGGCGGAGAGTTCGGTGACCTTGATGCGGTTCTTTCCGGCGACGGCGAAGAGCTGCGAGAGTTTTTCCTTGTTTCCGGTGCGGGTGTTGACGAGCTCGGTGCCTTCGGCGATCTTGCCGCGGATGACGCGGAAGTAGGAGATTTCACCGATGTGCTGCTCGACCTGGCTCTTGAATACGAAGGCCACGGCGGGAGCCGCTTCGTCGGCGGTGATCTCCTCGCCCTCGGTGGAGAGGAATGCGGGGGCCTTCAGCGGACCGGGCGCGACGTTGATAATGAACTCCATGAGGCGCTTGGTTCCGATGTCGCGCTTTCCGCTGGTGCAGAAGATGGGCATCACCTCACGCTTCGAGAGCCCGATCTTGAGTCCGGCGCGGATGTCGTCCTGGGTCAGCGTTCCCTTGTCGAAGTAGAGCTCCATGAGGGCTTCGTCGTGTTCGGCGGCCATTTCGACGAGCTCCTTGTTGAGTTCCGTGGCGCGCTCCATCTCCTCGGCGGGGATTTCGAGCTCTTCGCGGTGGCCGTCGTTATCCTTGAAGCGGTACATCTTCATGAGCAGGACGTCGATGAAGGCGTTGAATTCGGGGCCCTGGTTGACGGGATACTGCACGATGACGGGTTTCACGCGCGAGGCGGCCTTGATGGAGTCGAACGTGGCTTCGAAGCTGGCCTTGTCGGCGTCGAGCTGGTTGATGACACCGATGACGGGTTTCTGGAGCAGGCGGGCGTAACGGGCCTGAATCTCGCTTCCGACCTCCCATCCGTTCTGGGCATTGAAGAGGAATACGCCGACGTCACCGACCTTGAACGCCGAGAAGAGGCTTCCGCAGAAGTCGTCGGATCCGGGGCAGTCGATGATATTGAGTTTTCGGTCCATGAATTCGGTGAAGAGGATCGTGGAATAGATCGAGCGTTTGTATTCGTGCTCGATATCCGTATTGTCCGAGAGCGTGTTGTTGTTCTCGATACTACCCCTGCGGTCGATGACTTTCCCCTCGTAGGCCATCGCTTCGGCAAGGGTAGTTTTACCCGTGCCGGGGGCACCGATGAGGACGATGTTCTTGATCTCTTTGGCTGAATAGTTTTTCATATTCCGAATAGTTTTAGGTATTTTGTTTCGTTTTGGGCGGCATTTGGGCGGGCGGGATTCGGGCCCGTTTTTTTGCGCGACTATAAATATACGAAATAATCGGGAAAAACAACTTTCGGGGAGAAAAAAATCGCCCTTGCGGGGCGATTTTCGTGACTTTGGGCGGATCGGCGGCTACGGCTTTGTCGATTGGTAGGGTTCGAGAGCCGGAGCGATCACCTGCTCCATGACGTCGTATCCCGCACGGGTGGGGTGTACGCCGTCGCGGGTGTATTCGGGGCGCATCGATCCGTCCTCGGCCGCGAGGGCCGGATGGTAGTCGACCCAGGCGATTCCGCGCTCCAGGGCGTATTCGCGGAGCCGTGCATTCAGTTCTCGGATCTTTTCGGGGACCTGCTCGACCTCGGGTCTCCAGCCGTATTTTCCGGCGGGGAGCACCGAGCAGATGATGGGTTGAATCCGGGCTGCGAGGGCGAGTTCGGCCATCGAGACGATATTTTCGACGATGTGCTCCATCTCGATCGGGCCGTTGTTGAGGGCCAGGTCGTTGGTCCCGGCGAGGATCACGACGGCCTTCGGTCGGAGGTTGATGACGTCGGCGCGGAAGCGGCAGAGCATCTGCGAGGTGACCTGTCCGCTGATTCCGCGGCAGGCGAAGTTGTTTTCGGTGAAGAATTCGGGATGGGCGTCGTCCCAGCCGTCGGTGATGGAGTTTCCCATGAACACGACGTCGGGGGCCTGGGTCAGTTGGGCATTGGCCCCGGCATAGCGGCCGTAGTTGGCCCAATCCTTCGGTTGTGCGGCTGCAAGCAGCGGGGCGGCCGCCAGCAGCGCGAAAATGATCTTTTTCATCTTTATCGGATCGATCTGTTTTTCAGTTTTCGGACGGGACCCGGGTTCCGGTTTTCATCCGGATCCGGACACCCTTTAAGAGTTATTTTCCGACGACGGCCTCCAGCTCTTCGACCGTTGCGGGGATCTTGCGGTCTCCGAGGATGCGGCTGCCGGTTTCGGTGACGAGAATGTCGTCCTCGATGCGGATTCCGCCGAAATCGCGGTAGGCGTCGAGGGCGTCGTAGTCGACAATTCCCTTGTAAAGCCCCTCGGCGCGGCACTTGTCGATCAGCGCGGGGATGAAGTAGAGTCCCGGCTCATCGGTCAGAATGGTTCCGGGTTCGAGCCTCCAGGCGGCGCGGTAGATGCAGGTTCCGGACTGTGCGGCGCGTTCGGCGATCGTCGAGAAGTCGAACGAACGTTCGCCCATGGCCTCGCAGTCGTGCACGTCCATTCCCAATCCGTGCCCGAGTCCGTGGGGCATGAGCATGGTCATGGCTCCGGCGGCCACGGCATCGGCGGGCGAACCCTTGAGGATGCCCAATCCGACCAACCCTTCGGCGAGGACCATGTAGGCTGCGTTGTGCACCTCGGTGTACATCATGTGGGGTTTGACGATGCGAGCCACGTGGTCGTGGGCCGCGAGTACGATGTTGTAAATCTCCTTCTGTTTCTGGGTGAAGCGTCCGCTGACAGGATAGGTGCGGGTATGGTCCGAGCAGTACCCCTCGACGCTTTCGCCTCCGGCGTCGCACAGCAGCAGCCGACCCTCCTCCAGCACGCCTTCGGCGTTGAGGTTGTGGAGCGTTTCGCCGTGCTGCGAGACGATCGAGGGGAACGAGACGCCCTGTCCGCACGACTTGGCCACCCCTTCGATGGCCCCGGCGATCTCACGCTCGACGATGCCCGGGCGGCACATCTTCATGGCCAGCAGGTGCATGTCGTATCCGATGCGGAAGGCGCGTTCCATGGCTTCGATCTCCTCGGGGCTCTTCTTCTCGCGCATTTCGGCCACGGCGAACATCAGGTCGACGGACTTGTAGTCGTGCAGGGCTCCGGGTTTGATGCCGAGGAGTTCCGAGAGCTGGAGTTTGGTTTCGCCGCGATAGGGCGGGAGGTAGTGGATCTTGCGCCCGAGGGCGATGGCCTTGCGGATGCGTGCGGCGAGTTCGGCCATCGGGAAGGTCTTCGTCACGCCGACCTCGGCCCCCATGTCGCGGAGGGTGGGTTGCGGACCGGTCCAGATGATGTCCTCGACGGTGAAGTCGTCGCCGTAGAGGGCCTCTTCGCCGGAATCGGCGTCGATTACTCCGACGATATCGGGGACGTTCAGCCCGAAATAGTATCGGAACGAGGAGTCCTGGCGGAAATAGTAGGCGTTGTTGGGGTAATTGTTGGGTGAGAGGGGGTTTCCGGGCAGGAGGATGATGCCCTCTCCGATTTTGGTACGCAGCTCGCGGCGGCGTGCGGTATAGGTTTTGGCAGCAAACATAGGTACATGTTGTTTCCTGCAAATATAGAAAAAAACGGGAAAACCCGTTACTCTGCGGTATGGAAATCGATCGAGGCGCCTGTTTTGTCGACCCGGACGGATACTTCGCGGCCCATGTAGAGGGCGAGGTTGGGTTCTTCGTGCCCGGCGGGGAATCCGAATACGACGGGAATCTTCAGATCCCGGAGATACCGTGCAATGATGGTTTCGGCATCGGGGACCCCGAACTTGTCGCATCCGATCGTCTTCGAGAAATGCCCCACGAGGACGGCCCGGACGTTTCGCAGCACGCCGCAGCGTTCGAGGCTCTGCATCATGCGGTCGATGCGGTAGGCGAATTCGCCGATCTCCTCGATGAGCAGGACGGTCGGCGTTTCGGTTTCGAGGGCTTCGGGGGTTCCGTTTGCGGCGCAGAGGACCGTGAGGTTTCCGCCGGCCAGGCGTCCGCGGGCCGTTCCGGTTCGGTTCAGCGGGTGGGGGTCGATCTCGATGCGGAGTGTTTCGCCGAAGAGGGCCTTGCGGAGCGATTCGGCGGAGTCGTCCTCCCCGTCGTCGTCGAACCGGAATCCGGAGGGCATCGGTCCGTGAATGGATTCGATGCCGAGCCGCCGCAGGACGAGGTGCAGGGTTGTGACGTCACTGAATCCGGCGATCCATTTCGGGTTTTCGCGCAGGGGCGAGAAGTCCACGAGGGGGAGCAGCCTCACCGATCCGTATCCGCCGCGTCCGGCCAGAATCGCCTTGACCGAAGGGTCGTCGATCATGCGCTGGAGGTCTTCGGCGCGCTGTTGGTCCGTGGCGGCGAAGTAGGGGTGTTCGCGGCAGCTCCAGAACCTTCCGAATTTCGGATGCAGGCCCCAGGCTTCGAAGCGTTCGCGGATCCTGGCCGTATCGATCTTTTTGGGGAGTTTCCCGGCGGGGGATACGATTCCTATGGTGTCTCCGCGGTGGAGATAGGGCGGTCGGATGAATCGGCCGGAGTCGGGGTCCTGGGCTGCGGTGCCGAGGGGAAGGAGGCACAGCAGCAACGGAATCAGGCGTTTCATGCTTTTTGTTTTCGTTTGCGTTCGAGTCCTTCGGGCAGGGGAAGTGAAATGCGTGCGAAGCTGATGATGGCGGCCGTTACGGCGCATCCTCCGGCGATCATCAGGGCGGTATGGGTGCTGTTCCGGGGGACGAAATGGAAGAGCATGGCCATCAGCGCGGCTCCGGTTGTTTGTCCGACGAGCCGGGCCGTGGCGAGCATTCCGCTTGCGGAGCCGCTTCGGGAGGGCGGAGCGGAAGCGATCAGGATGCTGTTGTTCGGGGACTGGAAGAGCCCGAATCCGGCTCCGCAGAGAACCAGTCTCCAGATGAGCCCGAAGGCGGAGGGATTTTCGGGGATCCAGGCCAGGAGGAAGAGCCCGGTAGCCATGGTCGTAAGGCCGATTCCACCGAGCAGTCCAGCATGGATGCGTTCGACGAGCATTCCGGCCACGGGGGCCACGACGATGATGACGGCAGGCCAGGCCGTAAGGATGAGTCCGGTCTGCACGTCGCTGTATCCGCAGGCGTGCTGCAGGTAGAATGGCAGGGCGACCAGTGCGAGCATCTGGGCGACGAACGAGCAGATGGAGGTGAGCATCGAGACCGAGAAGATCGGGATTCGGAGCAGGTCGAATGGCAGAATGGGGTATGTTTCGCGGAGTTGGGAGCGGATGAAGAAGAATCCGATGACGAGCAGGGCCGCGATGCCGAAGGAGAGGAGCGTCGGGTTTATTCCGTGGGAGAAACCCTCGACCGAAGCCATGAGGAGTCCGAAGGTGAGTGCGTTCATTACGGCATCGCGCCAGCTGAACCGGTGAGCGGCATCCCGGACGGGGTTCTGTGGGAGGAACCGGTGGCTGAGGCTGAGGGCCGCCAGTCCGATGGGGATGTTTACGGCGAAGAGCCAGGGCCATTCGGCGATGGCGAGGATTCCGGCGGCGATGGTGGGTCCTGCGACAGCCGAGACGGCGACGACCGTGGCATTGATTCCCATGCCGCGTCCGAGTTGGGCCTTTGGGTAGATGAAGCGGATGAGCGTGGTGTTGACGGAGGTGATGGCCGCGGCGCCGAACCCTTGCAAGACGCGGGCGAGGACGAGGGACTGGAAGGATCCGGCGAGCGAGCACCCGACGGAAGCCACGGTGAAGAGCATCAATCCCCCGATATAGACTTTTCGGTATCCGATCACGTCTCCGAGGGCCGAAAAGGAGAGCAGGGAGACCATAATGGCCAGCTGATATGCGTTGACGACCCAGATGGAGTCTGCGGCAGAGATGCCGAGTTGAGCTCCGATGGTGGGGAGTGCGACGTTTGCGATGGATCCGTCGATGACCGAGAGGGATACGCCGAAAGCGACGGCGAGGATGGCTCCCAGCCGTCGGGGCATCGGGATTCCGTCCGTGGGACCTGCTATGTGGGGTGTGGCATACATCTTTTCCTATCCGACCGTCAGTTCTGCATCGACGAACTTGTAGAGTTGGTCTCCGCGTCGGATCAGTTGCGGGGTGCGGATGGCGCAGAGTTCACCTTGTGCGACGGTTTCGCAGGGTTTTCCGTCAGGGCCGTGGAGTTCGGTGAGGGTCTGTTCGGCCACGCCTGTCGTGGCGCCGAGGAAGAAGATGGCATCTCCGACGCTGACCGGCGACGCCTCGACGGCGACCTCCGCGACGGAGAGCTTCTTGTAGAAGTTCACGACCTTGCCGACATAGACCTTGCGTTTGGTGGCCGACGATCCGTAGGCGGGGCTGTGCTCGACGACGGGCCGTCCGGCGTAATAACCCTCCCAGAATCCGCGGTTGAAGACTTCGCGGAGCCGCTCCTTGAGTCCGGCGGCCAGTTCCGGGGTGTATGTTCCGGCCTCCATGGCCTTCAGGGCTTCGTCGTAGCACGACACGACGCGCTTCACGTATTCGGCGCCGCGGGCGCGCCCCTCGATCTTCAGGACCCGGACCCCGGCGGCGACCATCTTGTCCAGGAAGTCGATCGTGCAGAGATCCTTGGGCGAGAGGACGTAACGCCCGTCGATATCGAGCTGTGCACCGGTCTCCCTGTCGGTGACGGTGTATTTGCGGCGGCACAGCTGGCGGCAGGCGCCGCGGTTGGCCGAGCAGCCGGTTTCGTAGAGCGAGAGGTAGCATTTCCCGGAGATCGACATGCAGAGGGCTCCGTGTGCGAACATCTCGATCTCGACCCGTTCGCCGCGCGGACCCCGAATCTCCTCCTCGACGATCCGGCGGTGAATCGCTGCGACCTGTTCGAGGGATAGCTCGCGGGCCAGCACCACCGTGTCGGCCCATTGGGCGTAGAAACGCACGGCCTCGGAGTTGGAGATGTTGCACTGGGTGGAGATGTGCACCTCCAGCCCGATCTGCCGGGCGTAGCGGATGGCGGCCATGTCGGAGGCGATCACGGCGTCGACTCCGGCGCGTTTGGCGCGGTCGATGACGGCGTGGAGGTCTTCGATCTCCTCCTCGTAGACGATCGTATTGACCGTCAGATAGGCCCTGACCCGGGCTTTGTGGGCCTTTTCGACGATTTGTTCGAGATCGTCGAGGGAGAAGTTCGCAGCGGATGCCGCACGCATGTTGAGCTTTCCGACCCCGAAATAGACGGCATCGGCCCCGGCCTGGATGGCCGCGGCCAGGGATTCGTAGGAGCCCACGGGGGCCATTATTTCGATTTCCGAGCGCTTCATGCCGGGGTTATTGTTTGCGGCCCATCAGGCTGGCGGCGTAGTCGCGCATCCGTTTGGTGCGTTCGGGCTCCACGGAGAGGGTGTCGAGGATCGCCAGTGCGCGTTCGAATCGCAGGGAGATCTGCTGTTCGGTCAGGCGTGGGATATCGAGACGGTCGTAGATGGCCTTGACGGTGGTGATTTTCTCTTCGTCGGAGAGTCCGGGATTGCGGTAGGTTGTGCGTAGCACCTCTCGGGTGGCCTCGTCGGCGTGGCTCATGGCCGTGATCATCAGGTAGGTTTTCTTTCCTTCGAGAATGTCGCCGCCGATGGCTTTTCCGAGTCGTTCGTCTCCGTAGCTGTCGAGCAGGTCGTCCTGGAGCTGGAAGGCGAGTCCGAGTTCGATGGCGAAACGTCGGAGTTTGCGGCAATCCTCGTCGGAGGCGCCTCCGAGCGTGGCGCCGATGACGACGGCTCCGGCCAGGAGGACGGAGGTCTTGAGTTCGATCATGTGCATGTACTCGACGACCGAGACTTTGGGTTTTTGTTCGAAATCCATGTCGTACTGCTGTCCTTCGCAGACTTCGAGGGCCATGGTATTGAACGTGGCGAGCACCTGTGGGAGGAGTTGGGAGGGTATTGCGCTCAGGAGTCGGTATGCGCAGATGAGCATGGCGTCACCGGAAAGGATGGCGACGTTTTGTCCCCATTTTGCAAAGACCGAAGGTTTCCCGCGTCGCATGGCGGCATTGTCCATGATGTCGTCGTGCAGGAGCGTGAAGTTGTGGAAGACCTCGACGGCCGCGGCTGCGGGCAGTGCGCGTTGGAAATCGTCAGCGAAGATTCCGCAGGCGAGTGCGAGGAGCATGGGTCGGAGTCGTTTACCCCCGCCAGCCAGCGAATAGCCGATCGGGGCATAGAGGAGTTCGGGCTCGGCCGGGAATTCGGTTTGCGCGAGGTAATTTTCGATGGCTTGGAGGAGTTGCTCGTTGTTTTGCATGGTCCGGGGGTATTTTGGGATGAAAAACCGATCCAAAATTACGAAAAAACTTTGGAGTGGCCGAATTTTCGCTTAACTTTGAAAGGATGAAATCAACTTTAAATAGATAGAGCCATGAAAAAACTCGCTATCGGCGTAGACATCGGCGGTATCAATACCGCATTTGGTCTCGTGGATGAGAACGGCGATCTGTATGCCGAATCGGTCATTTCGACCAAGAAGTATCCCTATGTAGACGACTATCCGGCTTATGTCGAGGAGTTGTGCGATTCGTTACAGGCATTGGCCCGGAGTCTGTCGTTCGAGTACGAACTGGCGGGCATCGGCATCGGGGCTCCGAATGCGAATTTCCACAAGGGGACGATCGAGACCCCTGCGAATTTGTGGAAGTTCCGGGAGGGGGATCCGAATCCGGAGGATGCCCGTCGGATTTTCCCGCTGGCGGATGACATTTCGAAACGTTTCGACGGGGCGAAGACGCTGGTTACGAACGATGCCAATGCTGCGACGATCGGAGAGATGATCTATGGCAACGCCAAGGGGATGAAGGATTTCGTGATGATCACGCTGGGCACGGGTCTCGGTTCGGGTTTTGTGGCCAACGGGGAGATGATCTACGGCCACGACGGTTTTGCGGGGGAATTCGGGCACGTCATTGTCGAGCGCAACGGCCGGGAGTGCGGATGCGGACGGCGGGGATGCCTGGAGACGTATGTTTCGGCGACGGGTATCAAGCGCACGGCGTTTGAACTGATGGCGAAGATGAATGCGCCGAGCAAGCTGCGGAGCATTGCGTTCGACGACTTCGACGCCTCGATGATCTCGGCGGCGGCCGAGCAGGGGGACCCGATTGCCAAGGAGGCCTTCCGCTTTACGGGCGAGATGCTGGGGCGGGCTTTGGCCGACGTGGTGACGGTGACCTCCCCGGAGGCGATTTTCCTCTTCGGGGGGCTTTCGAAGGCGGGGAAACTGCTTTTCGAGCCGACGCAGTGGTACATGGAGGAGAACATGCTCTTCGTCTTCAAGAACAAGGTGAAACTGCTTCCGAGCGGCATTCAGGGCAAGAATGCGGCGATCCTCGGGGCTTCGGCGCTGATCTGGCAGGAGCAGGGGCACGTCAAGTGACCCTCTGCCGGGCGGCAGTTGCGGGCGGAGTCCGAAGACTCCGCCCTTTTTGAAAGAATTTTCAACGGATAACCCATGAAAAGAGTCATGAAGAAACTGTTATTAGGAATTTTCGTATTGCTGACGGGCGGTTTTGCCGGGGCTCAGGTCCGGTTTGTGGATGCCGGGGAGTTGACGCTGATCGGCAAGGCCCTTCCCACCGCGCACCCCTACCATCGGATCGACACGGCGGTCTACAAGGGATTCACGCCGACCGAAAACCAGCAGATCCGTTGTTCGGCGGGTCTTGCGATTGTTTTCCGGACCAACACTTCGCGTCTGGACCTGTTTCCGCACTATTCGTCGTTCGTCTACCGGGGCGGGAGTACGCCCCGGGTGGCCTCGGAGGGTTTCGACCTTTATATCCGCCAGGACGGGGAGTGGCTTTATGCGGCATCGCGGGACTCCGGGAAGCGGGGCAAGTCCTTTACGCTGATCTCCGGGATGGACACCTCGGAGAAGGAGTGCCTGTTGTACCTTCCGAACTACAGCGAGCTGCTGTCTCTGCAGATCGGGGTGGACGAGGGTGCCTCGATCACCCCGCTGGAGAATCCCTTCCGGCACAAGATCGTGATTTTCGGGTCGAGTTTCACGCACGGGATCAGCACGAGCCGTGCGGGGATGAGCTATCCGATGCAGATCGAGCGCAATACGGGTCTCTATTTCTGCAGTATTGCCTGCAGCGGGAATTGCAAGCTCCAGCCCTACTTTGCCGATTATCTGGGGGATGTGAAGGATGCCGATGCGATGGTTTTCGACGGTTTTTCGAATCCGGATGCGAAGATGATCCGCGAGCGCCTGATCCCCTTCATCGCGCGAATCCGCGAGAAACTGCCGACGACACCGCTGATTTTCGTGCAGACGATCTATCGGGAGAGTTGCAACTTCAACCTTGCGGTCCGGGCGCGGGAGGAGGCCAAGCAGGCTGCGGCGCGTGAGATGATGGCGCAGGCCATGCGGGAGTTCGACGGGGTCTACTTCATCGACAAGGCGGACCTGACGGGTCGCGACCACGTCACTTCGGCGGACGGAACGCATCCGTCGGACCTGGGTTACTGGCGTTGGGCGCAGAATCTCCAGCCGGAACTGTTGAAGGTGCTGCGGAAGTGCGGCATCCGCTGATCCGGGGGGCCTTTGGCCCGGGACGAAGAATCCCTGCCACCTGAAGGAGGCAGGGATTTTTCGTCGGCAGCCGCCGGATGATTCCGGCGGGCTACTCCCGGATCAGCACGTCGTAGTCTCCGGCGGGTTCGTATCCGAGCAGCAGGGGTCTGGGTCGGGCATTGTCGAATCGGTCGTTGACGAGGCTGCGCGTGGGGTCGTACCACGGGCATCGGATTCCGGCCAGATCCATCAGCAGATGGGGCAGGTCATCCGAGGAGAAGCGGCGGTCGAGGGCCCGGGCTACCTGTTCCACGACTTCGGGATGGTTGCTGCGGTAGGAGTCTGACATCCAGATCAGGAAGGGGATCTCGAACTGGTATTTGCAGATCCCGGCCGTGAGCGGGGTGTAGGTGCGGCCGAAATGGACGCGGTAGTCGAACATCTCCTCGCCGTGGTCCGGGAGGTAGATGACGATGGCGTCCCGCCGGGCGAAGTGCTCCAGGATGGCATCCACGACGCGGTCGTTGTAACGGGTTGCGTTGTCGTAGTCGGCCAGGATCTGTTTTTGGCGGGCATTCAGGTCGGGGCGGTCGTAATCGTCGGGCGAGAAGTGCGCCTCGTCGGCAGGGAACCGGTCCCGGTAGTGGAGGTGCTGCCCGATGAGGTGGAAGATCGTCAGCTCGGCGGAATCGGTTTTCGGGACGATTCGGTCGTAGTCGTCGATGAGGGCGAGGTCCGAGAAGTGGCGTCGGGAGTTGACGGCCGTGAAGAGCAGGGCGTTGCTTCGGGAATTGAAGAGGTTCTTCAAGCCGAGGTCGTGGAAATTGGTCACCGTACCTGCGGCCTGGTTGTCCATGTGGTAGGTGGCGTATCCGGCCTTTCGGAACAGGGCCGGGAAGAGGGGTTCCTCGTCCCAGTGTTCTCCGGCATCGAGGCTGGCGGGGGAGAAGATCTGGTTCAGCACCGAGGTGGTGAGGTTTGCGGGGGATACGACATCGTTGAAGACGAACAGTTCGCCCCGTTTGCGGCGCTCCTCCATGCGGGGATTGGTCTCCAGCGGGTATCCGTAGAGGCTCGAATGGTGTTTGTTGAACGACTCTCCGATGATCACGACGATACAGGGCGACCGGAACGAACATCCCTCCACGCGGGCCGAATCGAGGATCTGCAGGAGCCGTTCGGCGCGTTCGGGCGAGAAGTTGTTCGCGGCGAGGGCGGTATGGATTCGTTCGAAGGTCGAGATTGGGGTGCTCGGGGCCTCGATGGCCGGGGTATCGTGCTCGGCGAGGAGGAGTTTGCAGAAGATCTGGATTCGGCTGATGGAGATTCCGAGTCCGATAAGGAGGAGGATGGCCAGCGTGGTGCGTACTGCGCGGTTCCGGAATCTGAATTTCGGGGCATGTTTTCGCAGCACGACATATCCGGCGACGATCAGCGCGAAGAAGATGGTCAGCAGGATGAAGGAGGTGGATGCGCAGTATGTTTTGAGGAATTCGGAGCTCTCCTGCGCGTTGGTTTCCCAGAGGACCTGCAGGACCGATGCGGAGCAGAGTGTTCCGAAGTGTATCTGGAGGAAACTTTCGGCATAGGATGCCACGCCGAGAATCAGCAGGACGGCGGAGATGTATCCGGTCCGGACGATTTGCCATGCCGTGGACCCCCCCCCGTTTGTATGGCGGCGCCGGTGCAGGCAGAGCGGGAGGGTAAGGAGATAGGCGCGGAAGAGGGAGAGGAGCAGTGCGAGGATGAGGTTTCTCCAGACGAAGAAGGTCATTTCGCGGCTGACGGCATAGAGGATGTCGGGGAAGGTGGGGACGATCGCGGCGAAGAGGAAGAATCCGGGATGATCACCGATTGGTTTCAGCAGTCGAGAAAAAGTGCTACCGGCCGCTCCGGGCCGATAGCACCAGCGTTTGAGGGATTCCATGCCGGCCGTGGGGTTACTTCATCACCACCTGGGTTTGGCCGATCAGCCGTCCTTCGCAGTAGAGCTCGATCGAGTAGGTTCCGGGAGCGAATCCCGAGGAGTTGAAGTAGATGCCGACTTCGAGGTCCTGATTCTGGTAATCGACCTCACGCATGGCGGAATAGCTCAGGCGTTCACCCTCGAATTCGAAGGTCGGCATCTGTTCGGTCGTAAGCACATATCCGTCCGGGGATGTGATCCGCACGTAGATGGCCTTGTTCCCGGGGGTAGCCAGTTCGTTGGCCGAGAGTACGAAGTCGACCCGGAGCCGGGATGCGTTTTTGACTCTCGACACGGGATTTCCGCGGTCGTTGAGCCCTGCGAGGCGGATGTCGCGGGCGCGGAGTACGGCTCCGACCTTGACCTTGTTGTCGAGTTCCGCCGCCTTTTCCTCGGCCATTTCGGCCCGGAGTTTGGCTGTGGAGATCTCCTTGCGGTATCCTACGTTCTCCTTGATGAGCTGTTTGTTGAGCGTATTGAGGGAGTCGATCTGCCGGACATATCCCTTCATGATGGATCTCAGGGTTCCGACCTCCTTTTCATACTGTTTGATTTTTGCGAGGTTCCAGGAGCGCTCCTTTTTGAGTCGGGTCATGAGGGAGTCGGCGCGTTCGCGTTCGATGTCGAGCCCGCGTGAGATGGAGTCGTTAGAGATCTGGAGGTTGTCGTAATCGGTCATGAGTCGTCCGAGATCGTTTTGAATCGAGTCCCGGTCGGCCTTCAGGAGTTCGTTGTCGAGCATCTGCTGGTGGTGGATGCTGAAGTAGAGAGCAGAGATTGCCACCAGGATGACCGAAAGGATGATGATGACGATCCGGTATCCGCGGATGGATTTTCCGGCATCGGGCTGCGGGGTCGAGAAGTCGTCGTCTTCGAACTCCGCAGGGTCGTATCCCTGTTTGTTTTCCATAGAGGGGTTTGTTTAGGCGGTGCGGAGGGTCGTATTGGCGGGGGTTTCCGGGGTTTGTTGTTTCCGGGGCCGCCGGGGCGTAGCCTCCGACCGGGTTTGTTTTGGGCAAAGATAGGAAAAAAACCGGAATTTCGAAGCCGGACATGCGACATAGTTTTCGGAGAGGGGGTTTCCGGTTTTGGGGAGGTTCTGTTCGAGGTTATTTGATCCGGCTGTCGAGGGGGTATTTCAGCCCCTTGTATCCGGAAATGTAGGCCTGAATGCTTCCGATCTTGACGGGTGATTCGATGTAGAGTGGAATTTTGTTGTCGTCGTCGGATATCCAGAGCGTGAAGATGGTGCCGTCGGTGAACGAATATCCTTCGGTGGTTCCCAGCTGGCATTCGAACTTCAGGGTTCGGAACCGTCCCAGGTTTCTGATTTTCTTGTTTTCGCGTCCGAGATATCGGTATCTGATGAGTTTGATGGTGTCCTGCAGGACCATCTGGAGGGTTCCGGGTTCCCCGACGATAAAATCCTCGGCTTCGGCGGATCTGAGGGTGAAGAAGAGCGAGATGGGATCCATGCTTTCAGCCGTCAGGTGCATCTGTTTCTCCTGGAAGGGTCTTTGCCGGCTTCGCCAGCGGGTATGGATCGTTGAGTCGGGCCAGATGTATGAGTAGGTGCTTTCGAAGGTGTATTCACCTTCGTGGATATCGCTTGCGAAGCGGACGGGGCGCAGGGTTTGGGGATCGATCCAGACGCGGTATATGTCTTCGAGGTTGTAGAACCAGCGATAGGTGGGCAGGGTTCGTCCGATTCCTTCGACGCGGTACCGGTTTTTACCATCGATTTGCTCCTCGTAGGTGCAGACTTCGACGGTTCCGACCTCGGTGTTTGGGAACATTTTGGCCTTGTAGCTGACTCGGTAGAAGAGCTGTTCGCCCGGATGGTATAGTTGTGCGGCGGCGGGAGCCGCTGCAGCGAGGAGGAGTATGGCGAGAAGAAATCGTTTCATCGGGGAAGTTCTGTTTTTCAGGGTTAACGATTTTTTAGGGTTTTATATTACGAGATACGGGAAAAATCGATCTCTTCGTGTCCCGAGTATCGTCTCCGGAGCATTTCCAGCCCGAGGTTTTGGGGTTGGGCGAGTGCGGGGTCCTCGGCGAGGATCTCGGAGGCGGCATCTCGCGAGACGGTGAGGATCTGCACGTCGGCCGTGGGGCTTGCGATCTTCAAATCGAATGCCATGCCGCTCTGGAGCGTTCCGTTGATGTCTCCGGCCCCGCGCAGTTTGAGGTCGAGTTCCGCGAGCCGGAATCCGTCGTTCGTTTCGCACATGGCGTCGAGCCGGGCGCGGGATTCTCGGGATAGTTTTTCGCCGGACATGAGGATGCAGTAGGACTGTTCTCCGCCCCGTCCGACGCGCCCGCGCAGCTGATGGAGCTGGGAGAGTCCGAATCGTTCGGCGGATTCGATGACCATGACGGTGGCGTTGGGGACGTCGACGCCGACCTCGATGACGGATGTTGCGACGAGGATCTGCGCTTCGCCCTGCTTGAACTGGCGCATAGACTCCTCCTTGTCTGCGGGTTTCATCTTGCCGTGGCAGATGGCCGTGACGTACTGCGGCAGGGGGAAGTCGCGTGAAATGGCCTCGTAACCGTCCGTAAGGCCCTTGTAGTCCATGGCTTCGGACTCCTTGATGAGCGGGTAGACGACATAGACCTGCCGGCCTTTGGCAATCTCCTGACGCATGAATCCGAAGAGTTTCAGCCGGGCGGCATCCGTATAGTGGTAGGTCTTGATCGGGCGGCGTCCGGGCGGGAGCTCGTCGATGACCGAGACGTCGAGATCGCCGTAGAGGGTCATGGCCAGCGTGCGGGGGATGGGCGTGGCGGTCATGACGAGGATGTGTGGCGGCTGTGCGTTTTTGGTCCAGAGGCGGGCGCGCTGTTCGACGCCGAAACGGTGCTGCTCGTCGATGACGACGAACCCGAGGTTTGCGAACTGCACGCGGTCCTCGATCAGCGCATGGGTGCCGATCAGGATATCGACTTCTCCCGAGGCGATTCCATCGAGGGCTTCTCGGCGCTCGCGGGTTTTCGAGGCGCCGGTGAGGATGGCGACTCGGACCGGCATTCCGTCGAGCATCCTGCAAATGGTCGCAAAGTGCTGGCGGGCGAGGATCTCGGTGGGGGCCATCATGCAGGCCTGGTATCCGTTGTCGACGGCCAGCAGCATGGACATCAGGGCTACGAGGGTCTTGCCGCTTCCGACGTCACCCTGCAGCAGTCGGTTCATCTGGAATCCCGAGACGGTATCCTTGCGGATTTCGCGGATCACGCGCTTTTGGGCGCCGGTCAGGGGAAATGGGAGTTTTTCGTGGTAGAAGGTGTTGAAGACGCCTCCGACTTTGGGGAATAGGAATCCGTCGCTTTTCGAGAGTCGGGCCGATCTCCGCTGCTGGATGTTGAGCTGGACGCCTAACAACTCTTCGAATTTGAGCCGGTACTGGGCCTGCCGGAGGGCCTCCTGCGACTGCGGGAAGTGGATGTTGTAGAGCGCCTCGCGCCGTGAAACCAGCCCGTACCGGGCGCGCAGGGCTTCCGGCAGCGGATCGGAGATGCGGTCGCGGGCCAGGGCCCAGGCGTTGCAGATGATCTGATACATGCCCTTGGTTCCGAGTACGTTGCTCAGTTTTTCGGTCGAGGGGTATATTCCCTGCATACCGCTTTCGGGTTTGCGGGAGAGGGCCTGTTCGACGGTTTCCAGTTCGGGGTGGGCGATGGAGAGTTCGCCGCGGAAGAAGTTCGGGCGGCCGAAGACGAGGTATTCGCGTCCGACCTCGACTTTTTTCTCGATCCACTTGATTCCCTGGAACCAGATGAGTTCCGCGGATCCCGAGGGGTCCTGGACCTGGACGGAGAATCTGCGTTTGCGTCCGGTTCCGGCATAGAATACGCCGGTGACGCGGGCCCGGAACTGGACATAGGTAAGTCCGGCCGTATCGGTGATCTCCGCGATGCGGTAGATTCGCGTTCGGTCGATGTACCGGAAGGGGTAGTGGGAGAGCAGGTCGCCCACGGTCCGAATTCCGAGTTCGCGGTCGAGGAGCCGGGCCCGGGCCTCTCCGACCCCGGCGACGTACTTTATGTCATTGTCGAGTATCTCCACGAAGACAAAGATAGTGAAAGGTGAGTGCAGAGGCAAACGAAAACGAAGTTTTCAGGTTTGACTCTGCCGAACCGCATCCTATATTCTACAAAGATAGTTAAATTTGTACTATCTTTGTCGAAAACTGCGCAGGAAATGGATTTGACGACATTCAGACGGCGTCCGACGAGCGAGGTGCGGATCGGGCGTGTGACGATTGGCGGTGACCGCCCGGTGGCCGTGCAGTCGATGACCAATACGGATACGAACGACACGTCGGCGAGCGTTGCCCAGATCGAGCGCATCGACCGGGCCGGGGGGAAGATCGTGCGCCTGACGGCCCAGGGCCGGCGTGAGGGCGAGAATCTGGCGAATATTGTCCGGGCGTTGCGGTCCGACGGTTTTGCGACGGCCGTGGTGGCCGACATCCACTTTGTCCCCGAAGTGGCCTCGATAGCCGCGAAATATGTCGACAAGGTGCGGATCAACCCCGGCAACTACCGCAACGACCACGGGGAGTTCGAGTCGCTGATCGAGCAGTGCCGCGAGCGGGGTGTTGCGCTGCGCATCGGGGTGAACCACGGATCGCTTGCGAAGCGTGTTTTCGACCGTTGGGGTGATACGCCCGAGGGGATGGTCGTTTCGGCGATGGAGTTTTTGCGGATTTGCCGGGATCGGGATTTCGACCAGGTAGTTGTTTCGATGAAGTCGAGCAACACGCGCGTGATGGTGGCGGCCTACCGGCTGCTGGTCGAGGCGATGGATGCCGAGGGGATGCACTACCCGATCCACCTCGGGGTCACCGAAGCCGGAAACGGCCTCGAAGGGCGCGTAAAGAGCGCCGTGGGCATCGGGGCGCTGCTGGCGGACGGCATCGGCGATACGATCCGCGTGTCGCTCACCGAAGCGCCTGAAAATGAGATTCCCGTGGCGCAGCTGCTGGTTGCGCACTTCGCTTCGCGGCCCGGGAAGTTCGAGGTCCTTCATCCCGAACGCTACTCTCCGACCGAATACCGGCGCCGTTCGCACGTCACCGTGCCGGTGACGCACGACGAGCCGCACGACGGATTCCTCGTTCTGGAATCCGTTTCGGGAAATCCGACAGCCGAACTGCGCGCCGCGATCCTGAACCTCGACACGCCCGATTGCCCGGTGATTGTAAAACGCCGCTACGAGGAGCCGACGCTGGAGGCCGTGGCCGTAAAGGCGGCCGCCGACCTGGGTCCGCTGCTGCTGGACGGGCTGGCCGACGGGCTTTGGATCGACGCTCCGGGCCACTCCGCGGCGGCGATCCGCGACGTGGAGTTGATGATCCTGCAGGCGGCGCGCGTGCGCTTCTCGCATACCGAATACATCGCCTGCCCCTCGTGCGGGCGGACGCTCTACGACATCGAAAAGACGCTGGCCGACATCAAGTCCCGCACGTCGCACCTGAAAAACCTCCGCATCGGGGTGATGGGCTGCATCGTGAACGGCCCGGGAGAGATGGCCGATGCCGACTACGGTTACGTGGGTGCAGCCCCCGGACGCATTACGCTCTACAAGGGACGCGAGGTTGTTGCGCGCAACATTCCGCAGGAGGAGGCGCTCGACCGGCTCATTGCGCTGATCCGCGAGAACGGCGACTGGACCGACGCCCCGACCGACGGTCGATAAGAGCCTTCGACTGTCTTCTCCGCTTTTAGGAGGGGCGGATCGAAAACTACTGCAACTTTTCCTTTCACATTCGCAAAAAGAAGAGGCCCCACAAGGGCCTCCCTTTTTTCACTCCCGGGTCCACGCCCGGGATTTTTTCTACACTTTCCACACTTTCCACATCCGAGGGACAACCGGAGGCATCCCCAGGTTCGGATCAAAGCCGGTCGAGGCACGCCCGGATCAGGGCCGCACTGTCGCGCACCTCCTCCTCGGAGATTGTCAGCGGTGGCGAAATCCGGAAGGCCGTATCGCAGAAGAGGAACCAGTCGCTCAGGATCCCCGTCTCCTTGAAGAGCTCCATGATGCGGTAGAGCCGCTCCGACGCTCCCAGCTCCACGGCCAGCAGCAGACCGCTGCGGCGGATCTCCCGCACGGCCGGATGGTCCCGCAACAGCTCCTCGTAAAGCCGCCCCTTCGCCTCGACCGTCTCGACCACACCGTGGTCCAGCAGGTAGTCGAGCGCCGCCAGCCCCGCCGCACAGCAGACCGGATGTCCGCCGAAGGTGGTGATGTGTCCCAGCACCGGGTTGCGCTGCAGGGTGTCCATCACCTCGTGGCGCGAAATGAAGGCCCCGAGGGGCATCCCCCCGCCGAAGGCCTTCGCCAGGCAGACGATGTCGGGCGTAACCCCGTATTTCTGCATCGCAAACATCTCGCCCGTGCGTCCCAGACCGGTCTGGATCTCGTCGAAGATCAGCAGCGCCCCCGTTTCGTCGCACCGTTTCCGCAGCGCTTCGAGGTAGCCCGCGTGCGGAGGCCGCACCCCCGCTTCGCCCTGCACCGGCTCGGTCAGCACGCACGCCGTGCGGCGCGTGATGCGCTCCAGCTGCGCAAAGTCGTTGAACTCGATCGCCTGCACGTCGGGCAGCAGCGGCCGGAACGCCCCCTTCCACTCCTCGCCCTCCGGAGCTCCCATCATGCTCATCGCACCGTGCGTCGAACCGTGGTAGGCCCGCCGCATGGAGATCATCTCCGTGCGGCCCGTGAAGCGTTTGGCCAGTTTCAACGCCCCCTCGACCGCCTCGGCACCCGAATTGACGAAATAGACGCTTTCGAGCGGCGCCGGAAGCAGCGAGGCAATCTTCGTCGCATAGGCCACCTGCGGGGTCTCGACCAGCTCGCCGTAGACCATCACGTGCATGTAGCGCGCCGCCTGCTCCTGAACGGCCCGCACCACCGCCGGATTCGCGTGCCCGACGTTGCTTACCGAAACTCCCGCCACCAGGTCGTAATAGCGTTTCCCTTCGGGCGTATAGAAAAAGGTGCCCTCTCCCCGGGCCACCTCCACCAGCATCGGCGAAGGCGATGTCTGGGCCACATGGGTCAGAAACTGTTTTCGAAGAATCGTATTCATGGATTTTTTCCGTTTGCCGGGTTTATTCCGTCCCGCCGAAGCGCCGCTGCAGAATCGCATCGGCATCCTTCACGCTGCGACGCATCCAGCGCTCCATCAGCGCAGCCTGCTCCCGAACCGGAAGCGCCCAATCCGGGACCGTATGCCGGACCCGTTCGGAGAGCTGGTAGATCAGGATCGCCGCCGAAGCCGAGACGTTCAAACTCTCGACCAGTCCGCACATCGGAATCCGCAGGAATTCGTCCGCCGCCGCAATGGCATCGTCCGAAATCCCGGCGTGCTCCGTACCGAACACCAGGGCAAAAGGGCCTCGCGTCACGTCGAAGCTCTCCGGCGTCGTATCCTCGCGATGGGGTGTCGTGGCGACGATGCGGTACCCTTCACGCCGCAGCGCAGCAATCGCCTCCGGCGTCGAGGCGTGGCGCCGCACGTCGACCCACCGCTCCGAGCCCCGTGCAATCACCGGATTCGGCTCGAAACGGCACAGCGTCTCCACCGTATGCAGCTCCTGCACCCCGAAGGCGTCGCAATGGCGGATCAATGCCGCCGCATTCTGCCCGTGGTACAGGTTCTCGGCCAGCACCGTCATATAGCGCGTGCGCATCGACACGCTTCCCCGCAGCACGCCGTAACGCTCCGCCGTCATGAACTCTGCCAGGCAGGCGACACGCGCCCCAGCCGGACCCGCCTCGGGCCCGAACAACGCATCGCTGCGCGGGGTCGTATCGTTACTTGCGGTACTTCTCATCTTCGTCGAGGATTTTCAGATAACTCTCGTAGCGGGCCAGGGAGATTTCGCCGCGCTTCACGGCTTCGATCACCGCACAGCCCGGTTCGTGGGTGTGCGTACAGTTGTAGAACCGGCAGCCGGGAGCCGTGCGCATCATCTCCGGGAAGTAGTGCCACAACTCGGCATCGTCGATGTCGATCAGCCCGAAGCCCTTGATCCCCGGCGTGTCGATCACCGCCCCGCCCCCCTGCAACGGATACATCGTCGAAAAGGTCGTCGTATGGCGGCCTTTGTGGTGGCTCTCGGAGATCTCGCCCGTGCGGATCTCCAGCGACGGGTCGATCGTCTGGATCAGGGTCGACTTCCCGACCCCGGAGTTTCCCGAGACGAGGGTCGTCACACCGCTCAGCAGGCGGCGGACCTCCTCCACGCCGCGCCCTTCGGGGGCCGAAACCTCCAGCACCTCGTACCCCGCCCCTTCGTAGACCGAGCGGAACGCAGCGACGGACTCCGCATCCTGCAGGTCGATCTTCGAAAGCAGGATCGTAACCGGCACCTTGTAGGCCTCGCACGTCACCAGAAAACGGTCCACGAATTCCGGAGGCGTCTCCGGCGAACGCAGCGTGACCATCAGCAGCGCCCGGTCGATATTTGCGGCGATGATGTGCGACTCCTTCGAGAGGTTCGAGGCCCGGCGGATCACGTAGTTGCGGCGAGGGGCGATATCGACGATGATACCCTCGCCCTCCGGATCTTCCGCCTCGCACGACACCACGTCGCCCACGACTACCGGATTGGTCGAACGCACCCCTTTCAGGCGCAGCCGCCCCCGGATCCGGCAGCGAACCGCCGCACCCGACTCCGTCACGACGTCGTACCAACTTCCCGTCGCACGGACCACCGTTCCCGTAAACCGTTTATACATTGAATGCCTCCTTTCCCGTATCGGCGGGCTTCTCAGGCTCTTCCTCCCGCGCCTCCGAGCCCGGGACCCGGTCGCCGACCCATTCCAGGAACGGGAAAAGCGATTCGGAGAGCCGCATGACCGGCCTATAGGTTCGGGAGCGTTCGATCGTCCGGGGCCCGACCAGGCTGTAATCCACGTTCAAACGGTCGAAAGCCGAGAAGAGCACGCTCAGTACCAACAGGAACTTCAGCAGCGAAACCACGATGCCCAGCACGATGTCCGCAACCCCGAAGCCCGCAAAACGGAAGAGCTTGCGCGCCAGACGCGCCGCAACGGCCACGCCAAGCACCACAACCACCAGCACGACGACAAAACCGCCTGCGGCGGCAATCTCCGAATCGAGGCGGAGCCAGCCGCCCACCACGGCTCCGAACCGTGCCGCCAGCCAGATCCCCGCGACAATGCCCGCCAGGGAACAGATCTGCACGATGAAGCCCTGGCGCCAGCCGTTCCAGACGGCCAGCACCACCACCAGGCATACGATCAGGTCGATACTATTCAAACTTCCGTTTCAAATTGGCTCCGCAAGATACAAAAATTACCTGAACGTGCCAAAAAGCATCCTCCCGACCCATTCAGCACATTATAAATATAGGTATGAATTGAAGCAATGCCTCAGCGGATCACATCCCGAAGTTTGACATCCAAAGCATTACAAATAATACAGAGCGTTTTTACCGTCAGATTCGTCCGGCCTGCTTCGATTCGACTCAGATTGGATCTTTCCATGTCACAACGATAGGCCAACTCCTGAACCGTCAACCGACTCTCCTTTCTCAAATACTTGATCCTCCCGGAGATATACCGTATCTCCTCCTGATAATCCATTCCCATTTCAAAAATCTTGACAAAAATTTTGCTGTGCAAATTTTTATCTTTATATTTGCACCATGCGTATCATATATGATACCGATGAAACGGATGCTGAAACTTTAACGCATTGAAAGTCAAAGATCGAACACACTCATTTACTTCAATCATTTCACTATGAAAAACAATTTATTCAGGAATTTCACGGCATTGCTCCTCAGTGGAACAATGCTGGCAGGTGTCGGCTGTAAGAACTACGACGACGACATCGACAACCTGCAAAAGGAAATCGACGGTCTGAAAGGAGAGATCGCGCTGAAAGCCGATGCCTCGGCGCTGAAGTCGCTGCAGGAAAAGATCGACGGCATCGACTTCAGCAAGTTCCTCACGGCTTCAGACCTGGCAAATTACGTCACCGAAGACAAACTCGGAACGGAACTGGCCGATCTGCTCAAGAGCAACGACTTCAACAGCAAGGTGGAGGAGATCGTCAAGGCTCAAGGATACAAAACCCAGGCCGAAATCGAAGCTATCGTCTCCCAAATGATGCTCGACAAGGAGGATGTGGCTGCAATCTTCCAGGAGCAGATGGCTGCCGGAGAGACGTGGCAGAGCCTGCTTCCCAAAGTGCAGGAGGCAATCACGACCGAACTCGGTAAATTGGATTTCGACGCAGCCTTCGACGAGGCTTTTGCCGACAAAGAGCTCACCGAAGCACAGGTACAGCAGGTCACGACCGCCGTATTGGCTGCCCTCGGCGAACAGATGGATGAGGAAAAGGTCTCTGAAATCGTCGCCGGCATCCTGGGTGACGACTTGGGCACCTACCTGATGAACTATTTCGTTGAGAATCAAGAGATGCTTATCGGCGCCATGACGGAGGTTATGGCTGCACAGGTCAAGGAGGAGGGAAATGCACTCCGCAACAACATCCTCGCTCTGATTCAGGAAAACACGCCTGAAGTTCCCAACCTCGGAGCTGAGAATGTCACCTACCTGCAGGCAAACAAACTGTCGGAAGTCTTCGCAGCATACGATGCCAAGATCTCGGAGATCTGGAGCGCTATCGACGACCTCTCCGGCCGCATCCAGTCGATCGTCTTCGTGCCGACGGCCATGAACCAGGAGTACGACGTGAACCTCGGAGGCTACTATATCGCCGAAAATGACGACGACGATGTCCGCATCAACCTCGCCGCCAGTCCCAAGGTCAAGATCGCATTCCGCGTGGCTCCCGCGGCTCTGGCTCAGCCCCTTGCCGAAAAGATCGCCGCAGGAACCGTGACCGCCAAGTTCATCCCCGAGAAGATTACCCGCGCCAACGAGGAACCGCTGACCTACGAGAACGTAACGTGGGACGACGGCAAGATCATCTTCACCGCCGTGGCCGACGAAGCAATCTACGGCGCCCTCAAGCAGAATGAAGCCTACGCCGTGGCGCTGAGTCTCTCGCAGGAGAACACGATGGGCAACGAGGAGGCGGAGAATCAGACCTACGGTTTCGAAATCACCTCGCCGTACTTTACGACCAACGGCCAATCGACCAATGTCCGCGACAACTTCGTGCTCGCACGTCTGGATGACGAAGGAGAGCCCGTTTCGGCTTACGACCCGGCCAAAGGTGTCGCGTATGACCTCGTTTGGAACGACATGAGTACGGTCATCACCCTGCTGGATCAATACGGACTGGCTTACAAAGAGGGCGACAAACTGCTTTCGATGAAGAAGGCTGCCGAGGCTTATCTCTGGGATGCTGATGTGGCCGAGAAACTCGCCTTCGTGGCCTCGCATACCAACATCGAGTACACGACCGGTTACAAAACCCAAAAACAACTGGTTGTAACCCCCGCCGCCCCAACCGCCAAGGGCAATGAAACCAAGACCGTTACGGTGAAGAACAGCAGCGAGGCATCGATCGCCGAAGTCGGCAACGCACTGAAACTGACCGACAAGGCTTCGATTTCGAACGGCTCGGCAAAGATCGCCATGGCACAGGAGGAGGTCTACTCGACCGTAACGATCCTGGGCGACCTGCTCAAGACCATGAACGTCAACCTCGACTTCAAATGGTCCTACAGCAAATACACCGCCGGGACATACCAGGCTGAGATCACGATCCCGGCAAGCGACCGGATCAACTGGGAGAAGTTCAACCAACTGCCCGCGCAGTTCACCGTAACGCTGCCTCTGCCGCAGGAAAGCGAAATCGTTACGAACGGTTCCGACATCGAACTGGCATTCAGCCGCAAGGAGATGCTCAACGGGGAATCCGCCCAGCAGTTCGTCGTAACGATGAAGAACTACCTGACGGGCGATGGCTCCATCTCCTATGAAAAGGATGTTCACCTCCTCGCCGAAAACGGAATCGACGAGATCGAGACCTACGTGGAATTCAAGGGTACGGTAAGCTTCGAGGGTCTGCCCGACATGACCTACGCCGTCTCGAATGAAGGCGCAACCGTAGATGCCGACTACAAGGTAACCCTCACCAACGCCCTCTACAAACAGCTCTACGCTCAGGTTGGCAGCTACTTTGCCAAAGAGGAAGAGGTTGGCGAATTCATCTCGGCGCTGACGCTCGACTACTCCAAGGTCAACCAGACCGCCAAACTCAATGCTACTCCGATCGTACTGGGTGTAGAGGTCGGGATCAATCAGGGTACGCTGACCATCGCATTCGACAGCGAGGGTATCGACTGGCAGAAGCAGCCGTCGTATGTCTACAATGTACCGCAAAACGGTTACATCGCAGGAACCAACAGCGACGGCAAGGTTGTCTTCAAGCTCAACATGACCGGTTCGTACACGCTGACCAACACGATCTACTCGCTCCAACCGAACCCGTCGTATCTGAAGACGGACGGCAGTACGCAGTATATGGATCTCGACGGCACCATCAGCGGAACTGAATTTACGCTGAAGGATATTATCCTCGGAAACGCATACCTCGTAAGCGACGAGGCAACGGAGGCCGGTGCAACACTTTCGTTCAGACTGGCAATCGACAAGGAGGACCTGCCGGGTTATGGCGACAACACGCTCCCCGCAATCACCGGCAATAATATGGAGTGGAACGGCTGCATCCTGAACACGGTTCCCGTCGTTGCCGAACTGAAGAATTCGAGAGGCGAGCTGCTCGATTCGAAGGAATTCGAAGTGAGAGTGAACGTTCCGATCCAATTCAGCGCATGGAAGGCATTCTACACCGGTGCCAAGGTGGAAGTATCCTCCAGCAAAGAGGGTACGCTGAACCTGATCAACAGCGTACTGGCTCTCACCAGCGACGGCAAGACGCCCAGCGCCTCCAACCCGGCCGTAGCAATCGATACCAAGGGCGCCGCACTCTTCACCCTGAACGGATCGAATTACGAACTGACGGGTCTGGCCGCAGCCGCCAACGGTTACGGAGTCGAGATTACCTTCGCCGAGGAGGTCGAATGGACCGATATCGAGAACGAAGGCATGATCTCGGGTGTAGCAATTGATCCGGAAACCGGCGTGCTGACCGTCCCGCAGTCCAACGAGACGCTGGCACACGATGTCACGGCTACCGTCAAGGTAACGTTCACCTACAACTACGACTGGGAACCGATTGAAAAGGCCGGCACAGTGACCGGATACCAGAAGAAGGCTCACGTATTCGAAATCCCGGTAACGTTCACCGCCGCAAACTAACGCGGTATGAACCTGCAAACAGTTCAGTACTGATACGGCGAAAGCCGTAAAGCCCGGAAAAGGACTTATACCCCCACCGGAGAAATGAGAGGAACACAACGTTAGTTAGAGAGACTGTCAGCCGGTGTCGCCGGGCGCGGAATCGAAAGGATTCTGCGCCCGGTCTTTTTTTTAACAGACCGATCCCGATTCTCAACCCCCGATGCCGAAGCGTATCCATGACCTCCCGTGTTTGTTTTTAACCCGCGTTGTATTATCTTTGCAGTTGGAGCCCGGCAGCCCGCACGACATGAAAATCTCCTCAATCGGAAATACGGCCTCCGGAACGTCCCTATCACCCCTAAACGTTTTCTGACATGAAACGATACATAACGCTGCTCCTGCTCGCCGGACTTGCCGCCACATCGGTCCAGGCCCGGGAGGTCCTCCCCATCAACGAAGGGTGGCGGTTCTTCTTCAAGTCCGAACGAACCTCCGACAACGCACGCCATGTCACGCTCCCGCACAGCTGGAATACCGACCCCCTTGCCCAGGGATACTGGCTCGAAACCACGGGGAACTATCAGAACGGCATGTATATCCCTACGGAATGGGCCGCAAAACGTCTCTTCGTAAAATTCTACGGCGTGCAGAG
Source organism: uncultured Alistipes sp. (assembly GCA_944321755.1). Lineage (GTDB taxonomy): Bacteria > Bacteroidota > Bacteroidia > Bacteroidales > Rikenellaceae > Alistipes. Next base: position 5,251 of record CALUMM010000026.1, on the reverse strand, counting down.
CGTCGCAGACGTTTTCGTGAACGGACACCACGTCGGAACACATCGGGGCGGCGGAACGGCTTTCACCTTCGAAGTCACGGACAAAATCCGCTTCGGAGCCGACAACGCACTGCTCGTCATGGTCAACAACAGTTCCCGGAACGACGTGCTCCCCACATCCACCGACATGAACCTGTACGGCGGAATTTACCGCGAAGCCGAACTTATCGTCACCGAAGCTACCGCCATCTCTCCCCTCTACCTCGGATCGGACGGCGTGATCGTTCACTCCCGGGAGGTCTCGGCTGAACGCGCCGAAGGCGAAATCGAAGTGCACCTCACCTCGAAAGGCCAAAATGCCTGCACGCTCAACATCGAAATCAACGCCCCCGACGGCCGACAGGTCTTCGCAAAACGTCAGAAAGCCAAAATCGACGAAAAACCCGTCGCCATACCCTTTACGATCGAAAAACCCGAACTCTGGAGCCCCGAACACCCGGCGCTCTACACCGTCACGGCCGCCATCGGAGAGGACAGTATCGCAGACCGGGTCGTTGTCCGGACCGGATTCCGGGCTATCAGCGTCTCCACAGAAGGCGGTTTCACGATAAACGGCGCGCGCATCCCCATCCACGGCGTGGAACTCCACCACGACAACACGCTCTCCGGCGGAACACTCGTCGCCGAAGACTACAATGCAGACCTCAGGCAGATCCATGACATCGGAGCCAATGCCATCCGCTCGGCCGTATTCCCCCATGCGCAGTACCTCTACGACCGCTGCGACGAACAAGGACTGCTCGTCTGGATCGACATGCCGTTCCACCGCGCCCCCTTCCTGGGCGACATGTCCTATTTCGCAACGCCCGGATTCGAAGAGAACGGAATGCAGCAGCTCCAGGAGATCATCGCCCAAAACATCAACCACCCCTCGGTTGTCATGTGGGGCATCTTCTCCCAACTCTGGATGCGCGGGGATGACGTGACGCCCTATCTGCGACGGCTGAACGACACCGCCCGGACGATGGATCCGTCGCGTCCGACCGTCGCGTGCAGCGATCAGGACGGGGGGCTGAACTTCATCACCGACCTGATTGTCTGGAAACAGGCCGTGGGGTGGAGACGCGGCTCGACCGACGACGTGATCGTCTGGCGCGACCTGCTGCGGAAAAACTGGTCCTACCTGAAGTCGGGAGTCTGCTACGGCGGCCAGGGATTCCTCGGGCACAAAAGCTACACGACACAGGACGAACCCCGTTCGAACTGGCTTCCCGAAGAGAAACAGACCCGATTCCATGAAGAGTATGCCCGCAACCTGCAGAATGATTCGCTCTTCTGGGGTGTTTGGATCGAAAGCCTCTTCGATTACGGATCTGTACGCCGACCCTACGGTGTGAACGGATCGGGGCTCATTACCCTCAATCGCCGTGAGCACAAGGATGCCTTCTATCTCTACAGGGCGATGTGGAACCGGCAGGCCCCCACGCTGCACATCGTCGACAAACGGCGCAGGCTGCGCGACGGGAACAAACAGGTGTTCAAGGTCTATTCGTCGCTCGGAATGCCTCTGCTCACGGCAGGAACCGATACGCTCGTCATGAACGAATACGCCCCCTGTCAGTACCGGACCGATTCGGTGGCGTTGCGGGGCGTCGTCGAAGTGAAGGCTGCAGCGGGGAATCTGTGCGACAGCGTGACTATCCTCGTCGGCAATGTCCTAAAACCGAAACAGACGCAGGCCCCTCGGCGAACAACAGGTCCGCAAACGACAAATTAGGCGCAAAAGGCATCCGGTCGGAAAAGACCTGAAAATAGGACTCGGCAACAAAGACCGGGTCCTTTGCGTATCGGGGTCTCAGGTCCAGATCGCCCGGCTGGGCCTCGACGTAGGTCTCGCAGAGGCGCGGAAACGGAATCTGGGCCAGCGTGCAGAGCATCTCCAGCAGTTCGAGATCGTAGTCGACAAGGAATCCGTACTCCCGGCGGTAGAAGGGTTCGAAACGGGAGGCATAGTGCTCGAAATAGGGAGACGAACGGTAGGAGGCGACCAGCGCCCCCCAATGCTGGTGCTGCCAGCGTTTCGAGTAGTCGAGGCGGACGGTGCGCATGGGCTGCCGGGGCCGGTTCGCATGGCAGACGTGTGCCGTGAGTTCCATCACGCCGTCCGTGGCCAGGATCCGGGCCCGGTTGCGCTCGGATCGCTTCACGAAGTGCTCGCCCAGATCCACGACGCATTCGTCGTGCAGCAGGCAGGTGAAGTACGACACCGACGGAAGGTAGGCAAGGGGAAGAATGGTCATATCCGGGAAATTCTACACATTTTTCGGGAAGAGGAGGCGAAAAAGACGCCGAAACTCAGGAAGAGGGCGGTGTTCAAGAAGAGGGCGGGCAGATTCCTGTATTGGTAGGATTTTTTTGTTTTGGTTTTTTCTTTTTTGTTCTCTGGATGATGGCGAGAACTGCAGACCTTTTTGCCGGAATTTTCTGTCAGGCTCTTGTCTGCTTGCCAGTTTGGTCCTTGCTGCCGGAATTTTCTGTCAGGCTTTTGTCTACTTGCCAGTTTGGTCCTTGCTGCCGGAATTTTCTGTCAGGCTTTTGTCTACTTGCCAGTTTGGTCCTTGCTGCCGGAATTTTCTGTCAGGCTCTTGTCTACTTGCCGGTTTGGCTTTTGCTGCCGGAATCTTCCTGCCCCTCCCTCCGCCTGCCTGAGCCTTTTTCTCTACACCTCTTCGGCGAAACCCTTGAGTCGGGCAATCTCCTCGGGCCAGCGGGCCTCGTCGGGGGTTTCGAGAATCAGCGGAATGGCATCGAAGCGCGGGTCGCGGGCGATGTAGCGGAAACACTCCATGCCGATCATCCCTTCGCCCAGCGGGGTGTGGCGGTCGACGCGGCTGCCGAGGATCTTCATCGCATCGTTCAGGTGCATTCCCTTCAGGTACCGGAACCCGACGACACGCTCCAGTTCGGCGAAAGTGGCGTCGCACGCCTCGACGGTGCGCAGGTCGTATCCGGCTGCAAAGGCGTGGCAGGTGTCGATGCAGACGCCGACGCGGGACTTGTCCTCCACGCGGTCGATCAGGTAGCGGAGGTGTTCGAAGCGGAATCCGAGGTTGGACCCCTGCCCGGCGGTATTCTCGATCACGGCCGTGACGCCGCGGGTCTGTTCGAGTGCGAGATTGATCGACGCGGCGATACGGTCGAGGCTCTCCTCCTCGGAGATCTGCTTCAGGTGGCTCCCGGGGTGGAAGTTCAGGCGGTCGAGTCCGAGGAGTTCGCAACGCTTCATCTCGTCGATGAAGGCCTCGCGGGATTTCTCCAGACCGGCTTCATCGGGATGCCCGAGGTTGATCAGATAGGAGTCGTGAGGCAGGATTTGTGCGGCCGTGTATCCGCACTCGTCGCAGGCGCGGCGGAAAGCGTCGATTTCGGCGGCGGTCAGGGGTTTTGCCATCCATTGGCGCTGGTTTTTGGTGAAGAGTGCGAATCCCGAGGCCCCGATTGCGAGGGCGTTGCGGGGTGCATTTTCGACCCCGCCGGAAGCGCTGACGTGAGCTCCGAAATATTTCATGGCGGACGTTTTTTTCTTGTGTTTTAAGCTTTGGACAAAATTAAGGATTTTATAAATAAATTCATAACTTTGCAAATTGGAAATCTAACGTCAACGCTTCGGATATGAAAAGTCTTCATGCGCTGCTTGCAGGGATGTTTCTTTTGGTTTGGGGACTTCCGGCCGCGGCCCAGATCTCGATCGACGAGGTCAAGGCCGAGCCTCAGGACGTGAAGTTCCGCGACGAACTGAAATCCACCTCCGTGGATGTGGACTATTTCAGCCTGGCGCGCTACAAGGCCGAGCGTGCCGCGATCCGCAAGGAGCGCAACTATCTGGAGTTCAGCTCGGGGCTTCAAGGGTCTCTGTCGTCCTACAACGATCCGTGGATTGCCGTCTCGGGCGGTGACAACTCCATCGCGCTGGTTGCGACGCTCAACCTGCGGCACCAGTTCAAGAAGAACCTCTTTTCGATCGAGACGAAATTCACGGCCAAAATCGGCTACAACCGCATGAAGGTCGAGACGACGGACGACAATGGCGAGACGGTGAGCAACGGGGTGTGGTTCAAGAATCAGGACGAGTTTCTTTTCTGGGTGAATCCGGCCTTTACGCTGGCGAAGAACTGGACCTACGGTTCGACGTTCCAGTTCCGGAGTCAGTTCGTCAACGGCTACAAGTCGCGTACCGAGCAGGAGCGCGAGCATATGAAGAGTACGTTTCTGTCTCCGGGTTACCTGGACATTTCGCTGGGTTTGACTTACAAGAGTCCGGAGCCGAAATTCCCGATTGCCGTGAACATTTCGCCTGTGGCCCTGAGTGCGGTGTTTGTGGAGAGCGAGACGATCCGTAACAACAGTTGGGACAGCAACAAGCCGGGTTGGGAATCCTACGGTCTGGCTTCCGAGAATGAGACCTCGAAATACGAGGGAGGATCGTCCGTGGAGATCAACTTCGACCGGACGTTCGGGAAGACGGGCTACCTGCGCTACCGGACGACGATCTACTCCTTCTACGGCTGGATTACGGACATCAGCCAGCAGAACCGGATCGGCGACTATACGGAGTACCGCCACGCCTACGAGGCGTGGGAGCAGGAGGGCAAGGATCCGGCGACGAAACCGCGCCTGGCGATCCACCCGACGGTCCGCTGGACGAATACGGTCGATATCAAGGCCACGAAGTTTCTCACGACGACGCTGAGTTTCCAACTCTACTATAACCGGGCTCAGAATACCGAAGTACAGACCCAGACGCTGCTGAGCGTGGGTCTTACGTATACCTTCAAGAACAAGTAATGTATCGCAATTCGAAACAGACGATTCTTTTTCCGCTGCTGCTGGCGGCGGGCGTAGTCGCGGGGCTGCTGCTCGGACAGTATCTGGGTCGCAACACCACGGCTTCGCAGCTCAAGGGGGTGCTCGACCGCATGACGCTTCCCACGAACAAACTCACCTATACGCTCTCGCTGATCGAGAATGAATATGTCGATTCGGTGTCGATGGATTCGCTTTCGGAGCATGTGATTCCGCTTTTGGTGCGCGAGCTCGATCCGCATTCGGTCTACATTCCGGCGTCGGAGATGGCCGAGTTGAACGAACCGCTCGAAGGGGAGTTCGACGGCATCGGCGTGGTGTTCAACATGGCTACCGATACGGTGATCGTGCTGAACGTCATTCCGCAGGGTCCGAGCGACAAGGCGGGCGTGAAGGCCGGAGACCGGAT
>CALUMM010000025.1 GCA_944321755.1 uncultured Alistipes sp. | reverse complement strand
AGAAACGGCTCTAAGCCCTGTCCGGAAAGAGATGGCGGCCGTCGGGATCAATCCCGGCGGCCGTTTTTTTTTGGGGAGGAGGGGGGGGGTAATGAGGGGGCAGTTCCGGGCAAAGCGGCCGGGCGGGGCAGGGCGAATCGAAGCCGGGACAAGCGGCAGGTCGGAGCTGACCGGATCGGGGCAAGCCGGGCGGCTGGTCGGGGCCGGGACAGGCGGCAGAACAGAACTAACGGCAGGGGCTGGCAGGAACTGGCCGGATCGGGGCAAGCAGGGCGGCTGGTCGGGGCCGGGTGACAGGACGCGGCAGGACGGGATCGGCAGCGGGCTGGGGCTGAGCAGGTCGGGGCTGATGGCGGGAGCTGGCAGGAGTTGGCCGGATCGGGGCGGAGCAGGATCGGGCTGACGGCGGGGCTGACGACGGGGACAGGTCGGGACCGTCGGGGCCGGGACGCTTCCTCCGGTCCCCTCAGGGCCGGTGCCGCAGGCGCGGAAGCGGCAGCCGATGCGCCCACCGAACCGCCCAGCGCGGCAATCGCGGACGGCGCATCCAACGCGCCAGGTGCGTCACCGAGTTGGGAACATGCAGCGACTGTCCCGCAATGATCAGCGTCACCGCCACCAGGATCAGCAGGACCCCCGTGCCGATGCGCAGCGTGAAGGCTTCGCCGAAGACCGCAACCCCGAAAAACAGCGCCGTGACCGGCTCCAGCGCCCCGAGAATCGCCGTCGGCGTCGAACCGATGCGACGGATCGCACCGGCCATCGTCACCAGCGAGACGATCGTCGGGAACAACGCCAGCGAAACCGCATTCACCCACAGGGCCGCCGTCGGAATCGACTGCAGCTCCGTACACCCCCGGAGCCGCACCACGTAGACCAGCGATCCGAAAACCAGGCAGTAGAAGGTCAGTTTCTCGGTCGGGAGATTTTTCAGCGACGAGCGGTTGATCCCCACGATATAGACCGCATACGACAGCGAAGAGAGAAAAACCAGCAGAACACCCGTCAGGCTGAGCGTCGTGCCGTCACCGCCCCTGTAGAGCAGCGAGATCCCCGTACACGCCAGCACGATCGAGAGCACCGTCGCCACCGTGACCCGCTCGTGAAAACCCACGGCCATGATCACCGCCACCATCACCGGATAGACGAACAACAGCGTCGAGGCGATCCCTGCATCCATGTAGTTGTAGCTCTCGAAGAGCGTCAGCGACGACACCGAAAAGAGAAGGCCCATTCCCGCCAGCGGCAGCAGATCCCGACGCGAAAGCGCAAACGACTGACGCCGCACAAGCATCAGCGCACCCAACATCACCACCGCCAGCACGTAACGGTAGAAAAGCACGGAATCCGCCCCCAGACCCGCCCCGTAAAGCGGCAGGGCAAAGAGCGGATTCAATCCGTAACTGACTGCGGCCACACTCCCGAGAACGTAGCCGCGCGCTCGTTCGGAAAGCATCTCAGAACGTCACCTGAGGAGCACTCTCCGTGCCTTCGGCAGCCTCGAAATAGGGCTTGCGCTCGAAACCGAACATCCCCGCAACCAGATTCGTCGGAAAACGCCGGACTGACCTGTTATACGTCTCCGCGGCCCGGTTGAAATCCTGACGCGCCACCGAAATCCGGTTCTCCGTACCTTCGAGCTGCGCCTGCAACTCCAGGAAATTCTGGTTCGCCTTCAGGTCCGGGTAATTCTCCGCCACGGCAATCAGACGCCCCAGGGCCGAACGGACCCCCGCCTGCGCCTGCTGGTATTCGGCCAGCCGCTCCGGAGTCAGATCATCGGCCGAAAGGTTGATCGACGTCGCCCGCGTCCGCGCCTCGGTTACCTCCTGAAGCGTCTGCGACTCATGGGCCGCATACCCCTTGACCGTATTCACCAGGTTCGGAATCAGGTCCGCTCGCCGCTGGTACTGCGTCTCCACGTTCGACCACGCACTCCGAACCCGCTCCTCCTTGCCGACCAGCCCGTTATAGCTCGCATACAAGAAAATCGCAACTACGGCAACTACGCCGATCCAAATCCATTTTTTCATCGTTCTGTTCCTTATTTTTCTTTGTTAAACGTCTCTTTTCATCCGGCTCCTTCCGGCTCTTTCCGGTTCTTCCCTCGGGCCTCTCCGGCTCCTCCGGCCTCTTCAGCCCCTTCGGCCTCTTCAGCCCCTTCGGCGCTTTCTTGCCACTCCGGGATCACCACCGCGAACCCGCTCCGCCGCCCCCGAACGAACCGCCGCCGAAGCCGCCCCCAAACGAGCCGCCCCCGCCAAAGCCGCCAAAACCTCCGCCGCCGATGATCATTCCGCCGCCCGAACCGCCGAAATGGTCGTTCCGAGGGCTGCGGAACCGGCGGCGATAGCGTTTGCCGCAATGCGGGCAGAGGTATTCACGCTCCTCGATCCGATACTCCGGCGTGATGCTTACGACCTCTTGAGAGACCTGTTTCAAGGCGCGCTTCCCGCAATGCGGACAGCGGTGCCGCCCGTAACGGTTGCCTAACCACAGCAGCAGCGGCATCACCACGAAGACACTCCCGACCAGCGCAAGAACCGCCCACCACGGAAGATCGTCCGCGTCATCCCCGCTCAGATCCGGTTCGCCCCCTTCGAGCACCGCGGCCGCGGCTTCGAGACCCGCAACCATCCCCGCACTGTAGTCCCCCTCGCGGAAGAAGGGCAGCATCCGCTGCATCTGGATCCGTTTGCACAGCGCGTCGGGAAGAATGCCTTCGAGGCCCCCGCCCGTCACAAAGCGGATCTCGCGCAGATCCTTCACCAGCAGCACGCCCAGTCCGTTGCTGCTCCGCGCCGAGCCCACACCCCACGACCGGAAGAGTTCGATGGCGAACGAAAACGGATCGCCGCCCGCAATATCGTCCACGGCAACCACCGCCACCTGCGCCAGGCCCCGTTCGCGCAGCGAACCGCAGATCGAATCGATCCGCCGGGTCGCCTCCGCGGTGAGGATGCCGTCGGGATTCGACACGTAGCGCCGTGCGTCCCGCAACTGCACGTTGGGAATCTCCCCGACACGATAGGTGCGCGCCGTCGCCGTGCCGAGCACCGCAACCAGCAGCAGGCTGAGTAGAAAAATTCGTTTCATATCCGTAACGTCGGGACAAAGATAGAAAAATATCCGATCTCCGCAACCTCGACCGCAAATCGAATGCCCGGCCGCCGGGAAAACATCCGTCCGACCCCTCCCCCACCGCAAAAAAACGGCCCGCAGAGCCTGCGGACCGTTCGATCGTTTCGCTTCCTGCGGCTCGTCAGAACCGGAAACCAAGATAGAAACGGACGGATTTCGTCTTGAACTTGCACCCCCCGGCCGACATCTTGTCCATCACATCGTCCATCGTGACATCCTCGTCACCGTAGGAGTCCTCGTCGAAGGCTTCGTCGAACGTCAGGCCGTCGTACTTCGCCGTCCCCCAGCGCCATTCGACGCCCACAGAAATCACCTTCCAGGCTATGCTGCAGCCCGCACTCCACATCGACACGTAGTTGTGGTAGAACGTATCGTCCACATAAAGACCCGAATACGAAGGCGCAAAGTGGAAATATCCGCCAACCTTCAGGTGATGGATCGGATTGATCGCCACCGATGGCCCGACCTGCATACCGATCTCGGCCTGGTGCATGTCCATCGAGTAGACCTCGCCCAGCTCGGCATCCTCCTCGTCCCATGCCGACTTCGCATAGTTGATGTCCAGCCACGTCCAGTCCAGCCCGAACTTGATCATCCCCACGATCGGCTTCTTATGCAGGTAGTAGGTCTTACCGCTGCTCAACGATACGCCGAAATCGCTCTTGATCTCCCGGCCGAAGGTCTTGTCCGTAACCGTCTGGTTCACGTAACCGATGTTGAAATACTTCGCACGGTCCTTCCAGATCGCCTGATTCAAATTCTCCTTCTCAAGCGTCTCCACGTTCGTCGTCAACTGGTTGACAACCTGCTGCAACGAATCCAGACGACGGGACGTATCGTCCTGTTCCTGCTCCTGGGCCCGAACTCCGCTAACGGCCAGCAACAGACCCATCAAAATGTAAATTTTCTTCATATACCTATTTTTATTTAGAGTTGGGATTCCCGATCTGCCGCATTCACCGCGAAACGCCCGAATCCGACATGAGCCGGAACAAAAATAGGAAAAATTCCGCAACAGTGTTCTCTTTACCCTATTTTATCAACAAACGGTAACTCCAGGGCGCCATTATCTCATCAACACGACCCCGGAATTCAAAGGGACTGCCCGTAAAGGCATCCCGGTACATCCCCGCATAGATCCCCGTATAGTAATCGCACTGGATCGTGTACGGCGAGAGGTTCATCACGGCAATCACCCGGTCGCCGCCATCCTCGCGGACCAGAATCATCAGGCAATCCTCCGCATTGTTCCGGATCTCGGTCAGCACGCCGCCTCGGCCCCCGCTCGCCAGCGCCGCATGGCTGTGCCGGAGTTCCGACAAACGACGGTAAAAATGCGTGTATTCGTTTACCCGGTAATGCTCCGCAGGAATCGGATCCCGGTCGAAAAACGAAAACGAATGGTCGTAACCCACCTCCTGACCCGTATAGATCAACGGAAGACCCCGCGGAACCACAAACGTGAAGAGCGTCATGATCTCACGAGCCGCCCCCATGCGCGAAAACGACGTGCCGTTCCACGAATTCTCGTCGTGGTTCGACGTGAACGCCAGCCGCAGGGCCCACTCCGGATAACGGTCCAGGTCCGCATAGAGGTAGTCACGAAGGGCCGTAACCCGCGTCCGCTGCTGTGCCACGTCGTTCAGCAGGTGGTGCATCTCCCACGCATAGCACGCATCGAAGGCCTCCTCGTCGAAAAGATTCCGCTCCTCGGCCTCCGCAAGCAGAAACAAGTCCGGTTTCACGGCCCGCAGGCGCCGGGCCGTCTCGTTCCAGAACGCAACAGGAACCAGCATCGCCATGTCGCACCGGAAACCGTCGACCCCATGTTCGCGAATCCAGAACATCATGGCTTCGGCCTGCCCCTCCCAAACCTCATGATTCGCATAGTTGAGTTTCGCCGTATCGGTCCAGTCCCACGGAACGGCCGCAACACCCGACGAATCCCGCTCGTACCATGAGGCCGGCTTCTCCGTCAACCACCGCGCATCCCGAGACGTATGGTTCGCAACCCAGTCCAGCAACACCTTCAGTCCCAGACGGTGCGCTTCCGACACAAAAGCATCGAAATCCCCCAGCGTCCCCATCTCGGGGTTCACCGCGCAGTAGTCCCGGATCGAATAGTACGACCCCAAGGTCCCCTTGCGCGACTCCCGGCCAATCGGATAGATCGGCATCAGCCAAACCGCATCGATGCCCAACTCCTTCAAAAAGGGAAGTTTCGAGGCCGCAGCCCGCAACGTACCCTCCGGCGTCATCTGACGCACGTTCATCTCATAGATCACGGATCGATAACTCCATTCGGGATGTATCATGACTCTGACTTTTTTCTGCCGGTCTTTTCCGACCGCCGTATCAAGCACTTTTCCTTCATTAATTCGATCTCCCCCCCCCTCTCCGGAAAACGGATGATCGCACCTCGCCCTGCAAAAAAACAACCGGAACAACGGTTCATTCCAGCCTCTTTTTCACTTTTTCGGTCACCAAAGATACGTTTTTTTTCCAATATTCGATGCGACGAAAAACCTTTGCATACATACTTGTGAAATACACCCCGAAAATGTGTCGGATTTCCCGGAATTTTCATTACCTTTGTCACCATACATTATAATTAATGTTTTTCCTCATGAATCAACTCTGCCGTCTCGCCGGGATCGCTATCCTGGGCTTTTTGCTCGTTTCGTGCTCCGCACAGAAGCGCGTGTGGTACTTGCAGGACGTTCAACCCGCAACTCCGGAACAAATCGCCCAAAACGGGCAGATCAGAATCAAACCCCTCGATCGCCTGACCATCGTCGTAAACTCCAAGGACCCCGAACTCGCCGTGCCTTTCAACTCATCCACGTCGCTGAACTCCCTGTCCGGAATGCCGACGGCAAGTTCGACGGCCCAGTCCCTCCAGGTCCGGACCGTCGATGAAAACGGATTCGTGGAGATGCCCATCATCGGAGCCATCCAGTGCAAGGGACTCACCCGAAGCGAACTCGCCAAGATCATCGCCGACAAGATCGTCGAGGGGGGATACATCAACGACCCCACCGTCAATGTCCAGTTCTCCGACATGAAGATCTCCGTCATCGGAGAGGTCGCGCGTCCCGGATCGTTCGACATCGACCGGGACCGCATCACCATCTTCGACGCCCTGGCCATGGCCGGAGACATGACCGTATACGGAATCCGCAGCGAGGTCATCGTAACCCGCGAAACCGATGGAAAAAGAACCATCGAGGTGCTCGACCTTACCTCGAAAGAGCTCTTCAACTCCCCGGCCTTCTACCTCCAGCAGAACGACGTCGTCTACGTCAAGCCCAACAAGTACAAGGCTCAAGCCGGTGAAATCAGCCAGAACCGGAGCTTCTACCTCTCGCTGGTCAGCACCGCCGTCTCCGTCGCCACGCTCATCGTAACCCTCACCAAATAAACCAGAATCATGACAGAGCAGCAGTCAAACATACAGAACCCGGTCAGCAACGACGAACTGTCCGGAACGATCAACCTCCACGACATCATCCGAATGGTCGTCGTGAACTGGTACTGGTTCGTACTCTCGGTGCTCGTCTGCATCGGCGCCGCCTATTACTACCTGGCCAAAACCCCGAAAATCTACAGCCGCACGGCCACCATCCTTGTCAAGGATACCCGAAAGGGCGGAGACATCGATCTCTCGGCATTCAGCGACCTGGCCGGATTCCAGACCCAGCGAAGCGTCGACAACGAGGTGTTCGTCCTCCAGTCCCGCAGACTCATGACCGAAGTAGTCCGCAGACTCGACCTCACCGTCAACTACTCCATCGACGAACGACTCCGCGACAAGGACCTCTACGGACAGGTGCCCATCGACGTCACCTTCATCAACGACAACGATAACCAGAATCTCTCGCTCTCCGTCACTCCGGTCGGCGACGAGCAGATCCGACTCTCCGAATTCCACGACGGATTCGTCACCAAGCAGGAGAGCCGAAGCGTCATCACCGCACAATACGGAGACACCATCCCGACGCCCGTCGGACAAGTCGTCGTCCAAAAAACCCTCTACATGAACGACGCATACAACGGGGTGCCCATTCAGGTCAGCAAAAACTCACTCAAGGCAACGACCGACGCATACCGGAATGCCGTCAAATGCGACGTCGCAAACAAACAGGCTTCCGTCGTCACCATCTCGATGAACAACTCCGTCCCGCAACGGGCCGAAGATGTCCTCAATACCCTGATCGACGCCTACGAAAAGGATGCCATCAATGACAAACGCCGCGTCTCCGTCACTACGGCGGAATTCATCAAGGCCCGCCTCGAAGTAATCGGACGCGAACTCGGTGACGTGGACAAGGACATCGAGGACCTCAAGAAGGACAATCAGATGGTCGATATCTCCTCGGAAGCCGCCAGAAGCGTCACGGAAAGCTCCCAGTACAAGGCCGAAGGACTCTCACTCGACAACCAGATCAACGTCGCGGAGTTCATCCGAAGCTACCTCAACGACCCCTCCAAGGCCGGAGAGCTCATCCCTGCCATGGCGTCAGTCACCAATACGGCCGTCGCCGCGCAGATCGAAGAGTACAACGCATCGATCCTCCAGCGCGAAAAACTCCTCGAAAACAGCTCCGAAAACAGCCCCGTCATCCGGGACCTCGACAACCTCCTGGCAGCCGTCAGACGATCCATCATCGCCTCGCTCGACTCTCACATCTCGACCCTGGAGATCCAACGCGATGCCATGCGCCGGGAAGAGGAGAGCGCAAACCGCAGAATATCCACCATGCCTTCCCAGGAGAAGGTCATCCTCGGAATCACCCGACAGCAGAAAATCAAGGAGGAACTCTTCCTCTACCTGCTCAACAAACAGGAGGAAACCCAGCTCAACTACGCCATCGCCGAGAGCAACTCCCGGACCATCGACCTCGCATACGGAAGCTCCATCCCCGTATCGCCCCGCCCGATGATGATTATGGCCGTAGCCGTGATCGTCGGTCTCGCAATCCCATTCGGACTCCTGTTCCTGATCGGAATGCTCGACACGACCATCCGCGGAAGAAAGGATATCGAGGACAACCTCAGCGCCCCGTTCCTCGGCGATATCCCCTATGTCGAAGGCGAAAATACGGAAGGTGTAGCCGTCCGCGAAACAGGACGCGACGCCCTCTCCGAGGCTTTCCGCATCCTCAGGTCAAACATGTCGTTCATGAGCGTATCGGCCGGAAACGAGATGAGAACAATCCTGTTCACATCCTCGAACCCCCACGCCGGAAAGACCTTTGTCGCCATGAATCTCGCCATGACCCTCGCCATGGCCGGAAAGCGCGTCGTCCTGATCGACCTCGACCTGCGCAGACATGCACTCTCGACACTCCTCGGACACGGAAAAAGCCGAAACGGAGTGACTGGATATCTCGCCGGAACCATCACAGACATCAATTCGCTCATCTCGAAAACGCAATACCACGAGAATTTCGACGTGATCTATGCCGGAGTGCAACCCCCCAATCCGACCGAAATGCTCCTCTCCGAAAAACTCGACAAATTCATCGCCGAACTGCGTACCAAATACGACTACGTATTCCTCGACAGCACCCCCGCCATGTCGGTCGCCGATGCCGTCATTACAGACCGACTCTCCGACCTCTGCATCTACATCGTGCGTGAAGGCGTGCTCGATCGCAGGCAACTCCCGGATATCGAACGGCTCTACCGTGAAAAGAAACTGCATAACATGTGCATCGTGCTCAACGGTTCCCGGACCCGCCGACACGGGTACGGTTACGGGTACGGGTATGGATACGGTTATGGGTACGGTTACGGATACGGCGACGATTATCGGGACGAAAGCTACAGAAAACGGATCAAGAACTTCTTCCTGTCGCTGACCCGGAAGATTAAACGTTAATCGAATATGGCAATCCGTGATGCTGTTATCGCCGTCGACTTCGACGGTACCGTAGTTACCCATGCCTATCCCGAAATCGGAGAGGATGCGGGAGCCGTGCCCGTGCTCAAGGAGCTATCGGCAAACGGATGCAAACTGATCCTCTATTCGATGCGCCACGGAAAACTGCTGGATCAGGCCGTAGAATGGTTCCGGACCAGGGGAATTCCACTCTATGCCGTCAACGAAAACCCCGGACAGAAGCGGTGGACTTCCTCCCCGAAAGTACACGCCGACCTCTATATCGATGACAGCAATCTGGGTTGTCCCCTGCGGTTCATCGATGGAGAAAAGCGCCCCGTAGCCGACTGGGAGCGGATTCGCGAGCAGCTCGTCCGGGAAGGATTCCTCGACTGACGGGTGTGTGTGTGTGAGGATAGAAGGCTCCCCGAAAACAGCGAACAAGGGGTGAGGCAAGGCCGGAAAGCGCTCCACAGCAACTGACGGGGGGGGTGAGGCAAGGCCGGAAAGCGCTCCGAAAACAGCGACTGATGGGAAGGGGTGAGCCAAGGCCGGGAAGCACTCCACAGCAACTGACGGGGGGGGGAAGTCAGAAAACTCCCCGAAAACAGCAAAAAGGACCGATTCACCCCTCTAAAACAACAAAAAAGCGAGACTTCGAAAAAGTCTCGCTTTTTTGTATTCCGGAAACCAGTTTCCGGAATCACAATCGGCATCACAACCGACAATCAACCCGTTGACAACCCCCATCCGAAAGCACCCTCCCGAAAACACCCCGATCGACAAAAAATCCTCGGTTGCCCCCAAGGTCGCCTCCCAAGGTCGCTTCTGATCACAAAAATCCCCGGTTGCCCTCAAGATCGTCTCCAATCACAAAAATCCCCGGTTGCCCCCAAGGTCGTTCCCCGATCACAAAAATCTCCGGTTCCCCCCGAGGTTGCCTCCGATCACAAAAATCCCCGGAGCAGAGACAGAACTCCACTCCGGAGAAAATTCAAGGCGGGACTTACGCCCGACAGACTACTTCTTCCACAGATCGCGCGGATATTTCCCGTCTGCAATCATCTGCTCGATCGCTGCCATCAAGGCCGGTTTGTCCTCCTTGTAGGTCACACCGTGCCACTGCGCACCCGAACGAAGAACACGCATCGTCGCAGTCCCGTCGCCGATCAGCTTGTTCACCATCGTCGGAATATAGAACTCCGACTTCAGATTCCCGCTGTTCGCCTCGTACCACGTCTTGAAATAATCCTTCGAATAGGCAAAATAGTCCGGCGTAAATCCGAACAGGTTCATCGATACCGGCGTATCCTCCGGCAACTCCTCATCCGCACCGCCGTCGTGGAAGACAATCTTTCCGTCCGGCATCCGCTCGATCTGCGTCCGCTCCACCATCGAGGCAAGGTTGCCTTCGGCATTCACTCCGCACACCCCGCGCGATACCGTTCCGTTCTCCGAAAGCGTCTTCGCCAAATCGTAGGCCACCATGCAGTAGCGGTCCTTCGAGCCCTCAAGCTGGGTCAGATAGGACGCTATCGTCTTGTATGCCTCCGCACCGTAGAAATCGTCGGCATTGATCACCGCAAACGGCTCATGAATCGCCTCCGCGGCCATCATCACCGCGTGGTTCGTACCCCACGGCTTCACCCGACCCTCCGGAACCGAAAGACCCTCGGGAAGATACTCCAACTCCTGGAACACAATCTCAACATCAATCTTTCCCCCGAAACGCTCCGGCGTGAAAATCTCCCGGAATTCCTGCTCGAAATAGTGACGGATCACGAACACGACCTTCCCGAAACCGGCCTGAATGGCATCATAGATCGAATAGTCGATGATGGCTTCGTTGTTCGGTCCGACGCCGTCCATCTGCTTGAGCGACCCGTAACGGGATCCCATGCCCGCTGCGAGTACCAATAATGTGGGTTTTACCATAACTTTTATTGTTGATTGTGACGTTTAGGTTCTCTATCCAGGCAAAGATAAACATTTCGGACCGAATCGCCAAGTTTTTTCCGATTTTCAAGACATAAATCAAACCGGAATCCGGCCCCCGAATCCGCAAATAAATTTGGCAGTCCCGGCCGCTTATGTTATATTTGCAAGGTTAAACACCCGCCGGAAAATGCCCGGAACGCCCCATCCGAAAAACGGGACGCTCCGAAAACAGTTTCCCTGCGGGGGCCGGAACAAACCCCCTCCGAACATGAGCCTGACGAAAAAAATACGGAACTGGTGGCGCGGATTCTTCCGAAAACGAAGATTCAACATGCTAAATGCCACCGACTTGTCTGAAGAGTGGCACGTACATATCTCTCCCGCCAGCATCCTCGCAGGACTCGTCGCATTCCTGCTCATCCTCTTCATCATCACCCTCTCGCTCGTCGCATACACCCCCGTGCTGGAGTTCCTCCCAGGATACCGCACCGAAGCCGACCGCTCGCGCGAAAGCCTCATCCAGAATATCATCCGGCTCGACTCCATGGAGCGCGTCATGAACGACATGATGACCTACAACGAGAATATCGCGCTCATCATGGAGGGCCGCACACCCGTTGCCCGGGTCCTCGCTCCGGCCGATTCGTCGCGCATTTCCAAGGTCCTCGTCGTACCCTCGCGCGAAGACTCCCTGCTCCGGGCCCAGATGGAGGGAACCGGTGAGTATGCGCTGGCGGGGCAGAATGCCGGGTCACGCAAAAAACTCCGCGAAGCCATCGAACTGACCGCCCCCATCGAAGGGATCATCACCGCGCATTTCGACCTCAAACAGGGCTCCTACGGCGTGAAAATCGCGGCCGCAGCAGCCGACCGCGTGGCCGCAATCGACAACGGAACCGTCGTCCAGAGTCTCTGGACACCCGAAAACGGATACACCATCGTCATCCAGCACGCCGCAAACCTCATCTCCATCTACCGAAACCTCTCCCAGTCCCTCGTCGCAACAGGCCAGACCGTCCGGCCCGGCGAACAGATCGGATACAATGCCGAAGCCGAGAACGGAGAGGTCAAACTCTTCGAATTCGAACTCTGGAACAACGGAAAACCCGTCGATCCCGAACGATACATCGTCTTCTGACCCGGACCATGAAACAACGACTCGCCATCCTCGGATCCACAGGCTCCATCGGCGTGCAGACGCTCGACATCGCTCGCGAAAACCCCGAACGCTTCGAGGTTCGCATCCTCACCGCTCACCGTAACTGGGAACAACTCGCCCGGCAGGCCCGGGAATTCGATGCCGATACCGTCGTCATCGCGGAAAAACAACTCTATAAACCCTTGTGCGAGGCGCTCGAAGGCACCGATACGAAAGTATATGCCGGAGAGGAGGCCGTAGCGCAGGTCGCCGCAGGCGGAGATTCCGATGTCGTGGTCAACGCCCTGGTCGGATACGCCGGTCTGGCACCCACCGTCGCGGCCATCGAGGCCCGCAAGAAACTCGCCCTGGCCAACAAGGAGTCGCTGGTCGTCGGAGGCGCCTGCGTCATGCCCCTGGCCCGCGAACGAAGGGCGCCGGTGATCCCGATCGACTCGGAACACTCGGCCATCTTCCAGTGCCTGCTCGGAGAACGCGCCCCGGTGCGGCGGCTCATCATCACCTGCAGCGGCGGCGCCTTCCGCGACATCCCCCGCGAAGAGCTTGCCCACGTCACCGTCGAACAGGCCCTCCGACACCCCCAATGGCACATGGGCGCGAAGATCACCATCGACTCCTCGACGCTCGTCAACAAGGGGTTCGAGGTCATCGAGGCTCACTGGCTCTTCGGGACCCCCGCCGACCGCATATCCGTCGTGATGCACCCCCAGTCGATCGTCCACTCGATGGTCGAGTTCGAGGACGGGGCCATCAAGGCCCAGTTGGGATCCCCCGACATGCGGATGCCGATCAGTTTCGCACTGATGTATCCCGACCGCGCCAAACGTTCGGGAGAACGCTTCAGTTTCGTGGAGCACCCCCAGCTCTCGTTCGCCGAGGTCGACCGGGAGAAGTATCCCGCACTCGGAATCGCCTACGAATGTCTCCGCCGCGGAGGCACCGCCGCCTGCACGATGAACGGAGCCAACGAGGTGGCCGTCGCGGCGTTCCTCGACCGGAAGTGCGCCTGGCTGGATATCGTGCGAACGATCGAACACGCCCTGCAGCACGCCTCGTTCGTCGCCCGGCCCTCGCTCGACGACTACGCCGCGGCCGATGCCGAGGCCCGCAGGCTGGCTGCCGAATTCCTGAAAGTCAAACTCCCGGAGAGCAACCCGGCAAAATAGACCCGGAAGTCCGCTTCCGGAATCTCCCCAAAACGCTCAACACCGAAAAAAATGGACATACTCGTCAAAATCATCCAGTTCTTCCTCTGTTTCACGATTCTCGTCGGGATTCACGAATTCGGGCACTTCATCATGGCCCGCATCTTCCGCATCCGCGTCGAGAAGTTCTACATCTTCTTCGATCTGGGTTTCTCGCTCTTCAAGTTCCGCCGCGGCGAAACCGAATACGGCATGGGGTGGCTCCCCTTAGGCGGCTACTGCAAGATCGCCGGCATGATCGACGAATCGATGGACAAAGGGTATCAGAACCAGGCCGTCCAACCCTGGGAGTTCCGCGCAAAACCCGCCTGGCAGCGCTTTCTGGTGATGATCGCCGGCGTGATGATGAACGTCATCCTCGCCGTGGCGATCTACATCGGCATCTGCTACACCTGGGGCGACACCTACCTCTCGAACGAGGACGTCAAGTGGGGCTACAACTTCAACGAGGCCGGACACCGCCTCGGATTCCAGAACGGGGACCGCATCGTCTCCATCGACGGCGAGCCGATCGACAACTACGTCGACATCCTCAACGCGATGATCATCACCGACACCGACCGCAAGGTCGTCGTCGACCGTGGCGGCGAACAGGTCGAACTCTCGATCCCGCTCGATTCGCTGATCGCCATGCGACAGAACAAGGGGTATGAGGGGCTGCTCATACCCCGACAGCCCTTCGTCATCGACAGCGTCGTCGCCCCGACGGCCGCCGCCCGGCTCAGGAAGGGGGACGAGATCGTCGGCATGTCGAGCCGCCGCACCAACGACAGCTACGAAAACATGGAGTTCCGCGACTACCGCGCCTATCTCGAACTCCACGCCGGAGATACCGTGACGCTGGCCGTCCTGCGCAACGGCGAACGACTGTCGTTCGACCTCCCCGTCTCGGAGGAAGGGGCCCTCGGCGTCATCCGTGCGACCTACCCCCTCCGCACCCGGGAGTACACCTTCTGGCAGGCCATTCCCGCCGGTTTCCACAAGGCCGGGGCTGTCATCGCATCCTACTGGGAGCAGTTGAAGATGATCGTGCAGCCCAAAACCAAAATGTACGAGGAGCTCGGCGGGTTCCTCTCCATCGGCAGCATCTTCCCCTCGACCTGGGACTGGCAGGATTTCTGGCTCAAGACCGCCTTCCTCTCGATCATCCTCGCCGTGATGAACATCATCCCCATCCCCGGTCTCGACGGCGGACACGCCATCTTCACCTTCTGGGAGATGATCACTCGCCGAAAGGTCAGCGACAAGGTCCTCGAAGCCGCCCAGTATGTCGGACTGATCATC
Source organism: uncultured Alistipes sp. (assembly GCA_944321755.1). Classification (GTDB taxonomy): domain Bacteria; phylum Bacteroidota; class Bacteroidia; order Bacteroidales; family Rikenellaceae; genus Alistipes. The sequence goes on along the minus strand of CALUMM010000025.1, from coordinate 17,713 downwards.
ATCCTCATGCTGCTGCTCTACGCAAACGGAAACGATATTTACCGCTTCTTCATCAAATAGGCTCCGAAAGATGACCGAACTCGAAAAGATGCTCGCCGGCGAACTCTACGACTACACGGCACCCGACGTCGCCGAGAGCCTGCGCCGCAAGCGCGTGAACCTCACCCGCTTCAACGCTACGTCGTTCGACGATCACCCGGCCTACGAGGAGGCACTCACGGCGCTGATCCCCCGCCACGCCCCGACGGCCCGCATCATGCCGCCGTTCCACTGCGACCACGGGCATCCGATCCAACTCGGCGAAGGGGTCTTCATCAACGCAAACTGCACGTTCCTCGACGGCGGAGGAATCTCGATCGGCGACCATACGCTTATCGGACCCAACTGCCAGCTCTATACGCCGCAGCACCCGACGGACTACCTCGAACGCCGCAAACCCGTCGAACGGGGATTGGCCATCCGTATCGGCGACGACTGCTGGCTGGGAGGCGGCGTGATCGTCTGCCCCGGAGTCACCATCGGCGACCGCTGCATCATCGCCGCCGGAAGCGTCGTCACACGCGACATTCCCGACGATTCACTCGCCGCGGGGAATCCCGCCGTCGTCAAACGCAAACTCAACCACCATGACAACCGCTGAAAAGCTCCATACGTGCGCCGAAGCGCTGCGCCGCCACCACTTCGAAACGGCCGTCGTCGCAACCCCGCAGGAGGCCTTCGAGAAGATCCGGGCCGTCGTCGAGGCCGAAGCCCCGAAGATCGTATCCTTCGGAGACTCGATGACGATGCGCGAAACCGGAATCATCGAGTGGCTCCGCAACGACGAACGCTTCACGCTGCTCGACGGTTTCGACGCCTCGATGCCCCGCCCCGAACGGCTCGAAATCCGCCGCCAGGCCCTGATGTCCGACCTCTTCATCACGGGCGTGAACGCAATCACCTCCGAGGGTACGCTCCACTGGCTCGACATGGTCGGAAACCGCATCGCTCCCGTGGCGTTCGGACCCCGGAAGGTCGTCCTCGTCGCCGGACGCAACAAGATCGTCGACTCGCGCGACGAGGCCGAAGAGCGCATCCGGCGCATCGCCGCTCCGCAGAACATCGCCCGACACCCGGGATTCCGAACCCCCTGCGCCAAAACCGGCGTCTGCATGGACTGCAACGCCCCCGACCGCATCTGCAATACCCGCATGGAGATGCTGCGATGCCACCCCGCAGGTCGCATACTCGTCATATTGATCGATCAGGATTTGGGATTATGAAAAAATTCATCACCTGTCTGCTCTGCTCCGCCGCCCTGCTCCTCGCAAACGGCTGCGGCGATGAATCGGAGATCTTCTACTCGATCTCCTATCCCGTCGTGCGCATCGATGCCGAAGTGACGCTTCCGGAGCCCGAAGAGCCCTCGACCGGCGAAGACTCCGGAACAGAAGGCACGGAAGGCACGGAAGGCTCAGACTCGGGGACGGGCAGTACGGACGGAACGGACGGGACGGAGGAGCCGGTCGACCCGCTGGTGGCGCAGATTCAGGCCGAAGCGGCAGCCGAGGGACTCGTACAGGCCGGAGGCTGCTATACGCTCGATTTTGCCCGCTACAACCGCGGGTTCCTCACCATCGAAACCGCCACGCAGTCCGGAACCCTCACCGGGGTCTTCTTCAAGGAGCCCGGAGCCTCGGAACTCACCTTCTTCTATCTCGACACGAACACCTCCTGCACCCTCTCCTACTACACCGATACGGACGGTGTACGCAAAGTGCTCCTGCTGTTCGATCTGACCGAGACGTTCCAGGAGCGCTACCCCGACGCCGGTCTGACGAAGGTCGTCCGACGCGAATACACCTCGACCCCCACAATCTGATCCCGTCATGGCTGCCAAGGTCAAAAAAGCATACTTCTGCAAAAACTGCGGTTTTGAAGCCCCGAAATGGCTCGGGAAATGCCCCTCGTGCGGCGAGTGGAACACCTTCACCGAGGAGATCATCGCCCGCGAAAGCGGCCCCGTGACGGCGAATGTCGCCGGACCCCTCCCCACGTCGTGCCCCCAGCGCGTGCGCGACATCCGCGAAAGCGAACACCGCCGCGTCGATCTCGGAAATCCCGAGGTCAACCGCGTACTGGGCGGCGGCCTGGTCCCCGGATCGCTGATCCTCCTCGGCGGCGAACCCGGAATCGGAAAATCTACCCTCTCGCTGCAGATCGCCCTCGCGGCAAACGGGCTGAAGACCCTCTACGTCTCGGGCGAAGAGTCCGCCGAACAGATCAAGATGCGCGCCGCACGCATCGGAATCGGAAACGACGAGTGTCTGATCTATCCCGAAACGCTGCTGGAGAACATCATCGCCCAGATCGCCGAACAACAACCCGATCTGGTGGTGATCGACTCCATCCAGACCATCTACACCGAACTGCTCGACTCGTCGGCAGGCAGCGTCTCGCAGATCCGCGAGTGCGCCGCCTCGCTGCTCAAATACGCCAAAACCACCGGAACGTCGATCTTCATCATCGGGCACATCACCAAGGACGGCGCCATCGCCGGTCCCAAAATCCTCGAACACATCGTCGATGTCGTCCTGCAGTTCGAGGGCGACAGCAACAACGTCTACCGCATTCTGCGCGGCATCAAGAACCGCTTCGGCGCGACGTTCGAAATCGGCGTCTTCGAGATGCTCGATGCCGGGCTCCGCGGCGTGGACAACCCCTCGGAGATCCTCCTGACCCACTACGAAGAGCCCTTGTCGGGAATCGCCGTCGGGGCCTCGGCCGACGGCGTGAGACCCTATCTGATCGAGGTCCAGGCCCTCGTGAGCGCCGCAGCCTACGGAACCCCCCAGCGCTCGACAACCGGATACGACGCCCGACGCATGAACATGCTCCTGGCCGTACTCGAAAAGCGCGTCGGCATGAAGATGTTCCAGAAGGATGTATTCCTCAACTTCGCGGGCGGGTTCAAGGTCGCCGACCCCGGGCTGGACCTCGCGGTCGTGGCCGCCGTGATCTCCTCCTACTACGACCGTCCCATCGCCGAAGGGGTCTGCTGCGCAGGCGAAATCGGTCTCTCGGGCGAAGTGCGCCCCGCTCCCCGCACCGAACAGCGAATCAGCGAAGCCGCACGCCTCGGATTCCGCCGCATCATCGTCTCGGGATATCTCCCCAAAGGCGCCAAACGACCCAAAGGCATCGAGGTCGTGACGATCAACAACATCGCTCAACTCCCGAAAGCCCTCTTCCTGGAGTAGCGGCCGCCCAGCAGTTGAGCGGCTGAGGCAAAAAAAGCGCAGAAAAACAAAGACCCTCTCAAAAAAAGGCCCACATGACGTGGGCCGAAATCAACTGACCGTGCAGAAACGGCAGCAGGCAAAACCCGATACGGGCCGGGAAGCAATCACTCCTGAGGCTCCAGACGCCAGGCAAGTTCCTCGTGGACGAAGTCTTCGGCAGGGAGCGAGCCCAGGGAACCGACAGCGCGAAGAACCGTCTGCCGGTTCTCTTCGTTTCGGGAGCCTATGGCTGCGAGGGCTGCCACGGCGCCCTGTGCAAGCAGGCGGCTCGCGGGGATTCCCGTTTCCGCCGCCCTGCGGAGGGTTGCGACGATTCGCGGGATCCACGCCGTCTGCGGTTCCGCGGCGCGTCCCACGGCCATCAGGGCGGCATACTGACACAGCGGTTCGGAACCGGCCTCCGTCCACTGTTCGAACAGCGCCGGGAACGATTCCGCACGGCTCAGCAGCGTAAAGGCCCCCTCTTCGGCCATCTCGGAGTTCAACAATCCTCCGCCCCAGAAGGCGGATTCCTCCGGGGTGAGGCGTCCGGGATCGGCGATATGGAAGGCCGCGAGGCGCAATTCACGCACATCCTGCCGGTAGAGATAACGGGCAAAATCGTGGTCCGTCCCCTCGGCCCGCGCCAGGCGGCGGAGCGTCGGAAGGCTCACGCCGTAGTTCAGTCCGTAGGGGCGGCCGTAGAAGCGCATCGTATCGGCAACGGCACCGTTCCGCTCGCGGCGGAAGGCCCCGAGCAACGCCGTCATGCGGGATGTGAGATCCATCTTCCGGGGGATTTTACTTGCGGCGGGGAAGCGCCACGTTGATCGTGCGCCCGAATTCGAAGACCGGAAGCACCGCACGCGCATATTCGCCGCCCCCGGAGACCACCGTACAGGTCGAGGGATCGGCCACCCGGCACGTCACGACATTCGACTCCTTCGGTCCGGCCTCCAAATCCGCGGCCACACGCGCCCCCGAAGGCTCGATCTGCAGCAGCACGATGTCGCCCGACAGGTCGTTTTCCGGAAGCAGACCCGCAGCCGGGCTGAAGCGGCAGACGATATATTGTTTCTTCTCCGATTGCGGATAAACCACGTAGCGGCGCGTCTCGGTCGAGAGGATCCGTTTGCCGAGGAAGAGCTCCAGATAGGCCTGCTCCTGACGGTCGATCTCCGCAAGGGCGGCATTCAGCCCCTCGCCGAAGACATTCTCGCCCGCTTCACCCGTGATGAGCTCCAGGCGGTGACGGCGCAGCGAAAAGATCCGCTCGGCAGCCACGCGGGCCGCATCCTCCAGCGACAGGGTCGTCATGTCGATCTTGTCGGGCTGCAGCCGCGCAAACTCCTCGTCCGAGACACCATAACTCTGGGCCCGCGTCGTCGCAGCGGCCGGAGCCGCCGCATTCAGGTACGTGGCACCGTCCAGCAGCGCAATCTGCGCTCCCGTAATGCGCCACGACGTCTTGTCCGCCAGCGAAGCCCGCACCCCGAGGAACTTCTGCGCATAACGCGCATAGGGACCCGTGAGGGTCCGGTCGCACTCCACCGTGACGTCCACGGCCAGGATCGTCCGCGGCTGCGAGATGCGGATGCCCTCGACCGTCTCGGTGGCGCCCTGAAGGGCGATGTAGGGATTCTGCGCCGAAGCGCCCCCCGCCAACAGCAGGGCAAATATCCAAAGTCTGAGTTTCATGATCCGAAAATTTTTGTGCTGTCCAGACAAATGTAGCGCTTTTTCACGGCTTGTCAAAATTTCAGGTAGAAATCGCCCGTCATGGCCCGGTATTCGGGCGTATAGCCTTCGTGTTCGCCCGTGCCGATCACCAGTTCGCCGGTCATCGGCGCGTCGTCCTCCGCCTCCTCCGTGCGCGCCAGCTCCAGCAGGGTCCGCTTCACCGCACGCCGGGGCGTCGTGCGGACATCCGTGCGCCGGAGCGTCGTCAGCCGCCCGCCCGCCGCCAGCAGGAACCGCCGCACCTCGCTCTGCGGAAGCACCACCGAAAACCGCCCGCCGGGAGCCAGCAGCCGCAACACCGCATCGCACAACTCCGTGAAGCTCAGCGTGACGGTATGGCGTGCCGTCGTGCGACCCGCATCGGGGCTCGGCAGCGTGGCATCGAAAAATGGCGGGTTCGAGACAATCCGGTCGAACCGTCCGGCCGGAGCGAACGCCTGGACCGGAGTCTGCACGAAATGCAGGCGTTCACCCCACGGCGAAGCCGCGGCATTCTCCCGCGCCTGCGACACGTCGTCGATGTCGATGCCCGTCACCTCGGCCTCCGGGGCCCGCTGGGCCAGCATCAGCGCGATCAGCCCCGTCCCGGTGCCGATGTCGAGCAACCGGCGATCCGTCGGCCGGAGCGGGGTCCACGCCCCGAGCAGCACGCCGTCGGTGCCGACCTTCATCGCGCAGCGATCCTGGTGCACGGTGAAGCGTTTGAAGCGGAAAGCTCCCTCGATGCGTTCGATATGCGATTCGTCACTCATGATTCTTCAGATAACCGTCCACCCCGGCCCCGAACAGGGAGAAATCATACCGCACGGGATCCCCGGCATTGAACTCCCGGAGTGCCGCGGTGATCTCCTCGACGGCCCGCCAGTCGTTCTGACGCCGTGTCAGCAATCCCAGGGCACGCCCCATTGCCCCGACATGGAGGTCCAGCGGCAGGTAGAGCGCCGACATCGGAATCCCCTGCCATTCACCGAAATCCACGCCCCGGTCGTCGCGCCGGACCATCCAGCGCAGGTACATGCACAGGCGTTTGCAGGCCGCACCGCGTTCGATGGCCGAAAGGTGTTTCTCGCAGCGCGGGGCGTGCTCCGCGGCAAAGAACTCCCGCCGGAACTCCGCCAGCACCGGGCGCAAGTCCTGCGTCGCGGCGTAACGTGCCTCGAAAAAGGCCCCGATTCCGCCGAAACGCTCCTCCAGGCGCCGCAAGGCCAGTATGAAATCCCGCAGATCGCCGCCGTTGAAGGTGCGGTGGGCGTAGGTGTCCAGCTGCGACAACTCCCGCTCCGAGGCGTGGCGCACGAAATCCGCCGGGGCATCGTCCATCAGGCGCATCATCCGGTGGCCGTTGCGCACGATCGACCGCCGGTTTCCCCAGGCGATCGTCGCCGCAAAAAAGCCCGCAATCTCCCGGTCGGCACGCTCCGTATAGCGGTGCGGCACCGAAATCGGGTCCTCGGGAATGAAGTCCGGGCGGTTGTAACGATCGTAAAGGCGTTCGAGAAGCGCCTGCAGTTCGGGTTTTTCCATCATCTTCCGGGTAGGGAATTCTGGTTGCATCTCAGCGGACGGGCTCCTCTGAATCCGGCCGCCGCCGGAAAAAAAGCCCGGAGAGACCGAAACCGGTCAGACTCCGCCGGATCACGGCTGTATGATCACGCCGTCGGACATCGTGATCTTCCGGTCGGCCATCGAGGCCAGGTGTTCGTCGTGCGTCACCACGACGATCGTCTGCCCCAGCCGATCCCGCAGGTCGAAAAACAGCCGGTGGATCTCCTCCCGGTTGTGCGAATCGAGGTTGCCCGAGGGTTCGTCGGCCAGCAGCACCGTCGGACTGTTGACAAGCGCCCGGGCAATGGCCACCCGCTGCTGCTCCCCGCCCGACAACTGGCCGGGCTTGTGGTCGCGGCGCGACGAGAGACCCATCAGGTCGAGCAGCTCCGCAGCCCGCCGCTCCACCCCGGCACGCGGACGGCGACCGATCAGCCCCGGAAGGCAGACATTTTCGAAGGCCGTAAATTCGGCCAGCAGATTGTGGAACTGGAAGACAAAACCGATATGTTCGTTGCGGAAAAGCGACAGATCCCGGTCATTCAGGGAAAAGACATCCCGGCCGTCGATCTCCACACGGCCCGCGTCAGGACGCGAAAGCGTGCCGATGATCTGCAGCAGCGTCGTCTTCCCCGCGCCGCTCGCCCCCACGATCGAAACCACTTCGTGCGGAGCCACCTCCAGCGAAACGCCCTTCAGCACCTCCAACGTGCCGAAACGCTTGTGTATGTCCGTAATGCGTATCATGGTCGGTATGCGTTGAAAAGTTTTACGGTATCCGCCGCCTCGCGCACGTCGTGCACCCGCAGGATCCGCGCCCCCTGGCGCAGGCACTCCCAACCCAATGCCACGGTCCCGGCCAGCGATTCGGCCGGCGTGCATCCCAGCGTCCGGTAGATCATCGACTTGCGCGACAGGCCCGCCAGCACCGGGAAACCCTCGGCACACAACTCGTGCAGCCCCGCCAGCAATTCGAAATTCTGCGCCGCGGTCTTCGCAAAGCCGAAACCCGGGTCGAGGATGATCCGCTCACGACGGATCCCCGCCGCCAGCATCGCCCCGGTCCGCTCCCGGAAGTAATCGACCACCTCGGCCGTGATCGCCCGCCGGTAGTCGGTCTGCGACTGCATCGTCTGCGGCGTGCCCTTCATGTGCATCGCCACGTAGGGGACATCGTGCGCGGCCGCCACCCGCCACATCTGCGGGTCGAGCTCCCCGGCCGAAATGTCGTTGACGATCACCTCGCCGAACGTGCGGAGCGTCCGCTCGGCCACCTCGCTGCGGAACGTGTCGACCGAAACCGGAATCCCCGGAGCAACCCGCCGCGCAACCTCAACCCCCAGCGCCACACGCCGCCACTCCTCCTCCACGGAGACCTCATCGGCCCCCGGGCGCGAAGAGTAACCGCCCACGTCGAGGATATCCGCCCCCTCGGCAACAGCCTCCCGGATCCGGCGCTCGACGGCTGCGGCATCCGGCGTGCGGCTCCCGGCGTAGAACGAGTCGGGCGTGACGTTCACGATCGCCATCACCCGCGGCGAAGAGAGGTCGAGTATCATAGACGCTGTCGGGATTCCAGTGTGAAACGGCGGTCGAGCTCGGCCACCGCGGGTTCGAGGTCCGATTCGAAGATATTCACCACGGCGTAGTCGGCCCGGTCGCGCAGCGTATCGTCGTCCAGCTGGGCCGCCATCCGGCGCCGTACCGCCTCCTCGTCGCAGCCGTCGCGGCGGCACGTGCGCGAAAGACGCAACTCCACCGGAGCCAGCACCGCAACCGTCCGGTCCACAGCGTCCTCCAGCCCCGCCTCGAAGAGAATCGCACTCTCCAGAATCACGTAGGGACCCGCCTGCCGTTCGGCCCACGCCGCGAAGTCCGCCACAACCGCCGGATGGACCAGCGCATTCAGGTCGGCCAGCGCCTGCGGATCCGAAAAGACCCGCCCGGCCAGGTAACTCCGGTTCAGCACCCCGTTCACGTAGGCCTCCGACCCGAAACGGGCCGTAATGCCCGCACGCAGCGCCCCGTCCTCCGTCATCAGCCGCTTGGCCTCCCGGTCCGAATCGTAAACCGCGATGCCCCGCTGTGCGAAAAGGCGGCATACGGTGCTCTTCCCGCTCCCGATACCGCCCGTAATCCCCACCTTCATCATGACTTCGATTCCGATTCCGATTTCGACTTCGGTTCCGGACGGTCAATCTCCGGTATATCCTTGATCGAGACGATCTTGATATCGCTGAAACGAGGGGCAAGGGCATCCTGCAACGACTGCGGATCGATGACCAGTTTCCCCTCGTGACCCTCCTCCTGCGAAGGGTGCGTCTTCAACTCCGACAACGGGATCCGAAGCCGCTTGTTCATGTAGACCCGGTAGCCGAAAAGGTTCGTGCCGATCCCCTCGACCACGCACGTCACCTCGAAGGGCTGACCCTCGACACTGACCCGCACCGTCTGTTCCGTCGTATAGGTATAACTCAGTTTGGCGATGTACCAGAGAATGAACGACGCCACCAGCAACGCCAGAAAAACCGGCGAAACATAGCGGCGCATCCAATGCAGCAGATTTTCCATACTATGACCTCTATCTTTGGAGACAAAGGTAAAAAATAAATGCCAATTTGGCAACGGGATTCCGCGGCGGGAACCCCCGATGTCAAAATCCCGTGCCGTTGGCCGCCAGCACATGGCCGTTCAGGTAGGTCGCGAAGAGCAGCCACACCAGGTAGGGAACGAACAGCCACCCCGCAGGACGTTCGTGACGCAACGCCCGGAACAGAAAGAGCCCCGCCAGAAGATCGAGCATCACGATGTCCAGCATCCCCAGCAGCGGATTCCGGAACGTGAAGAACAGCACGCTCCACGCAAAATTGAAGGCCAGCTGCGCCGTCCACAACCGCAGCAGCGGCCGCCGCCGCGAAGAGTCCGAAGTGGCCGTCAATCCCCCCGCAATCCCGATACAGAGGTAAAGCACACTCCAGGCAATCGGGAAAACAACGCCCGGAGGCGTCAGCGGAGACTTCTCCAGCAGCGGATACCACTCCCGCAAGGCCGAAGCCTGCAACAGCGACGAAAAACCGCCCACGGCAAAACACAACACCGTGAACAGCACACAGGCCCAAAAACGTCGTTGAGGTCGTTTCATGCCGGAAATCCCGAAATCAACGGTCGTAAGAATCGTGACCCTGCGTCTTGACCAGCTTGTTGTAGAGGCCCATGATCAGCAGCGGAGAGGCCAGCTGACCCACCAGTATCGAGGCCCGTTTGCAGCCTCCCAGCATCAGCCCCGTCGAAAGCGCCAGGGCACTCATCCCCCCGATCAGATAGGCAATCGACGGAATCTGCGACGTGCGGTTCTCAACGGCAACGGTAATCGTGCCTTCGTGGCTCTTTTCACTCTTTTCAATCATCGTCGGAAAATTTTGGTACATCCCACCATTTCGCAAAAAACATGCCGCCGACACACCCCGTCCTGCCCGTTTCGCCGCATTCGCCATTCGTCCTTCTCTCTCCGTTCCGTTGCCGCATCCACCGCCTTCCCGCATTCGCCCCCACCCCTCAGAAAACAGAGGCCGTCCCCCAACCGGAGGGACGGCCTCTTGTTCCAAACAGGTCCGAAACCGACTACTTCTCGTCGTCGATCTTCGCACGTTTCGCCATCAGGTCGTAGGCAATCGGCGTCGCGATGAAGATCGTAGCCGCCGTACCGACAATCACACCGATGATCAGCGCGAAGATGAAGCCCCGGATCGTCTCGCCGCCGAAGAAGAAGATCGCAAGCAGCGTCACAAGCGTCGTTCCCGACGTGTTGATCGTTCGCGACAGCGTCGAGTTGATCGCGTTGTTCACGTTCTCCTTCAGGTTGCGCTTCGGATAGATCCCCAGGTACTCGCGGATACGGTCGAAGACCACCACCGTGTCGTTGATCGCGTAGCCGATGATCGTCAGGATCGCCGCGATGAACGCCTGGTTCACCTCCAGGTTGAAGGGCAGGATGCCGTAGAACATCGAGAAGATACCGATGATCAGCAGCGCGTTGAACGCCAGGGCCAGCGTCGCACCCGTAGCCCACTGCCAGCGCTTGAACCGGAACGTGATGTACAGGCCGATGGCGATCAGCGAGAAGAGCACCGAATAGATGGCGTTCCACGTCATGTCCTTGGCAATCGAAGGTCCGATCTTGTCGGCCGTCAGAATACCGTTCGCATCGGTCTGCGTGTTGCGGAACTGGTCGAAGGTGATCGGATACGAGTAGAGTGACTTCAGGGCGTCGTAGATGATCTGCTCCACCTCGGCCGTAGCCTCGTCCGACGTGTCGTCGTAACGGTACTGCGTCACGATACGCATCTGGTTCTCGTTGCCGTACTGCTTCACCTCGAAGCTGATCGACGAGGCGTCGGCATCCGTAATCTGCGAGAAGGTCTCCTCCATGCTCGCACGGACCGCCTCGGCCGACACGGGCTTGTCGAAACGAACGACATAGGCACGACCGCCCGTAAACTCGGCTCCGAGGTTCAGGCCACGCACGAAGAACGATGCGATCGACAGGACGATTGCCACTGCGGAGATCACATAGGCGATCTTGCGCTTGCTGAGGAAGTCGACATGCGTATTGCAGAGGAAGTTCTCCGACCACTTGTGCGAGAAGGAGATCGAGCCCCACTTGGCAACGATCCACTCGATCAAGAGGCGCGTGATGAAGATCGAGCAGAAGATCGACGTAATGATACCGATGATCAGCGTCGTGGCGAAGCCCTGCACCGGACCTGTTCCGAAGACAAAGAGCACGATACCCGTGATGATCGTCGTCAGCTGTCCGTCGATGATCGCCGAGTAGGCCCTTGAGAAACCGTCCTTGATGGCCAGCGAGATGCCCTTGCCGCCGCGAAGCTCCTCCTTGATACGCTCGTAGATGATCACGTTCGCGTCGACGGCCATACCCATCGTCAGCACGATACCCGCGATACCCGGAAGGGTCAGCACCGCGCCGAACGATACCAGCACGCCCATCAGCAGGAAGACGTTCGTAAGAAGCGCCACGTCGGCCATCCAGCCCGCCGTCTTGTAGAAGAGGCTCATGTAGAGCAGCACCAGGATGAAGGCGATCACGAACGACAGCATACCGGCGTTGATCGACTCCTGACCCAGCGACGGGCCGACAACCGTATCCTGGATGATCTTCGCCGGAGCCGGAACCTTACCCGAGTTGAGTACGTTGGCAAGGTCCTGCGCCTCCTGGATCGTGAAGTCGCCCGTAATCTGCGACTGTCCCTTGTCGATCTTCGTGTTCACGCGCGGGGCCGAGTAGACATAACCGTCGAGCACGATGGCAATGCACTTGCCGATGTTCTCGCCCGTCATGCGGGCCCACTCCTGCGTGCCCTCGGCATTCATCGTCATCGAGACCTCCGCCGTGGCGCCGCGCTGCGCATACTGCTCGCGGGCGTCCGTAACGACCGAACCGTCCAGCGGAGCCTTCCCGTCGGGCGTCGTCACCTTGATGGCGTAGAGGTAGTAGCGGCCGTCGATATGGTCGTCACCCTTCACGCCCCACTTGAAGAGGATGTCCGCCGGGAAGAGTTCGAGCACTTCCGGACGCGACAGATATTCGTTCACCGCAGCCATGTCGGCCTTGTAGGCGGCTCCGATGGCGGCTCCGCCCGCATAGTTGGGATCCAGCACCGAGAAGAGCGGGTTCTGCTCCCGGTCGAAACGTCCCGTCTGGACCGTCTCGGCCGAAGCCGTGGAATCGGCACCGATCTCACCGATCAGACCCTGATCCTCCGTGGCGGCAGCCTCCGCGGCGGGGGCCTCCTCCGCAACCGGCTCCGTCTGTGCGGCAGCCTGCGACAACTCATCCTTGAGCAGCTTGTCGGCCGATACCAGCGCCGGAATCACCTCGTTGGCATCGTACGTCAGCCAGAACTCCAGAGATGCCGTTCCCTGCAACAGATCGCGGACACGCTGCGGCTCCTTCACACCCGGAAGCTCGACCAGAATACGGTGCGAGTTCGGAAGGCGCATGATGTTGGGCTGCGTCACGCCGAAGTGGTCGATACGGCTGCGCAGCACGTTGAACGACGCACCGATAGCCGCTTCGGTCTCCCGCTTGAGCACCTTCTCCACATCGGCATCCGAACTTTCGAGCGTGATGTCCTGACGGTCCGGACTCACGAAGATCTCCGCAATGGGACGGCCGTTCGACAGACGCGAATAGGCCTTCACGAAGTCCCCGATATAGTCGCTCGACGTACCCTGCTTCATCGCCTCGTTGGCCTCGGCAATCGCCTCCACGAAGGCCGGATCGTTCTGGCTGTCCCCGGCAAGCGCCTTGACGACATCCTCGACCTGCACCTCCAGCATGACGTTCATACCGCCCTTCAGGTCCAGACCCAGGTTCAACTCCTTCTCCTTGCACTCCTTATAGGTGAACTTCCGGAAGCCCAGGTTGTAAACCGACAGGTTCTGAATCGAATCGAGGTAATGCTGTTCGGCCGCCGACTGTTCGTCGATGGGGAACTGTGCGGCGTACTCCGCCGCCTTCTTCTCCACGCTCCGCGTCTTGAACGTGAACGAGAGTTGATAAACACATGCGAGGCCCAGCAGGACCGCGATGAGTTTAATGAAACCTTTACTTTGCATTGGAATGGAAAATAGTTGTTATTATGTTAATTTTTTAGTCATTACGCACAATAGCACGCAAAGATAGAAAAAAAAGTATTAATTCATGCGGTTTCCGCGGCAGAAAATGCCCCCGAAGGCAAAATTATCCTCCCCGACGGCAATCCTCCGGCCCGAAAATCCCGAAGAGATGCTTTTTGCGAAAAAAAACGTATTTTTGACCCCACATGCAGCAGACTTCCTCATACCGATATCACCTCGCGGCGCTCTTCTCCGTCATCGTCTGGGGCGCAACATTCGTCTCCACGAAGGTCCTCATCGCACACGGGCTCAATCCCGCCGAAATCTTCATCCTGCGATTCGCCCTGGCCTACCTCTGCATCCTCCCCCTGGCCCGCGGGCGCCTCTTCGCCGAAAACCTCCGCGACGAAGCCCTCCTGCTCGCGGCCGGAGTCTGCGGAGGCTCGTTCTACTTCCTGACCGAAAACATGGCTCTCGAATACGCCCCGGCCTCGAACGTCTCGCTGATCGTCTGCACGGCTCCCGTCTGGACCGCCCTCGTCCTGAGCCTTATCGACCCCGCCGAACGCATGTCACGCCGCCAGGTCCTCGGGTCGGCCCTCGCCTTCGCAGGCATGGTCCTCGTGGTCCTCAACGGTCGTTTCGTCCTGCACCTCTCCCCTCGCGGCGACCTGCTCGCACTCTGCGCAGCATGGCTCTGGGTATTCTACTCGATGGCCGTCAAACGCCTCGCAGGGCGCTACCCCGCCCTCTTCATCACCCGCAAGGTCTTCTTCTACGGCCTGCTCACCATCCTCCCGGTCTTCGCCCTGAAACCCTTCGACGTCCCGTGGCATCTCCTCACGCAACCCGCCGTCTGGGGGAACCTCCTCTTCCTCGGAATCGTCGCCTCGATGCTCTGCTACCTGCTCTGGAATGCCGCCATGCTCCAGCTCGGGGCCGTGCGGACCACCAACTACATCTACCTCAATCCGCTGGTCACGATCCTCACCGCAGCCCTCTGCATCGACGAGCGCATCACCCCCGTGGCACTGGCCGGCGCCGCCCTGATCCTCTACGGCATGTGGCGCGCCGAACAACCCGCCCAACGAAAATAATCCGAACCCGAAGCCGGAAAAATTCCGGTTTTCCCGGATCCTTTTCGTATCTTCGGGAATCCAAACCCGAAAAACGAAATGAAAAAAGGCCTCCTTCTCTGTTGCGCCCTCCTGCTCGCCGCAGGAGCCGCCGCACAACCCGGCTATGTGCCGTCACCCGAAAACCTCGCCGCACGGCAGCGGTTCGCCGACGACCGCTTCGGCATCTTCCTCCACTGGGGACTCTACGCCCTGCTCGGACAGGGAGAGTGGGTCATGACCAATCAGGACATCCATTTCCGCGAATACCAAAAACTCGCCGGAGCCTTCGACCCCGCGGCATTCGACGCCCGGAGCTGGGTCGCGGCCTTCCGCGAGGCCGGAGCGCGCTACGTCTGCTTCACGACGCGCCACCACGACGGCTTCTCGATGTTCCGCACCGCGCAGTCGCCCTACAACGTCGTCGACGCCACACCGCTGGGCCGCGACGTGGTGAAGGAGCTGGCCGACGAATGCCACCGGCAGGGACTCGCCATCCACTTCTACTACTCGCTCATCGACTGGTGGCGCGAGGACGCTCCGCGCGGACGCACCGGACTCGGCACGGGACGCGACCCCGAAAAGGAGGATGCCGACGCCTATTTCGAATTCATGAAGGCGCAGCTCTCCGAACTGCTCACGCAGTACGGCGAGGTCGGGGCCATCTGGTTCGACGGCGTGTGGGACCAGGACCGGAACCCTTCGTTCGACTGGCGGCTGGGTGAGATCTACGGACTGATCCACCGGTTGCAGCCCGCCTGCCTGATCATCAACAACCACCACCTCGCACCCTTCGAGGGCGAGGATGCCCAGACCTTCGAGCGCGACCTCCCGGGCGAGAACACCGCCGGGCTCTCGGGACAGGAGGTGAGCCGCCTGCCGCTCGAAACCTGCCAGACGATGAACCGTTCGTGGGGATACCGCATCACCGACCGCGACTACAAGTCCACCGACGACCTCATCCGCTACCTCGCGGGCGCGGCGGGACGCGGCGGCAACCTGCTGCTCAACATCGGCCCCCAGCCCGACGGACGGCTGCCCGACGCGGCGCTCGAACGTCTGACGGGAATCGGCGCATGGCTGCGCACGCACGGCGAAACGATCTACGGCACCGAAGCCGGGCCCGTCCCGCCGCGCGCATGGGGCGTCACGACCCGCAAGGATGACAAGGTTTACGTGCATATCCTCGACTGGCCCGACACGGAACTCTTCGTGCCGATCCGCGGGATGCGCATCCGCGAGGCCGCGGCATTCGACGGCGGGCAAAAACTTGACTTCCGGCAGGATGACCAGGGCGTAACGATCCGCCTCGGCGAACGGACCGCCGCCCCGGACCATATCGTCGTGCTCTCCGTCAGGGAATAGAGCCCAGCCCGAAATGCCCGGCCACAAAAAACACCCGCCACAAAAAACTTCCGCCGACAAAAACTTCCGCCGCCGCACAAAAAAAGGACGCATCCCGTTTCCGGAATGCGTCCTTCCTGTTTTCAGGCTCTCGACCGGGCTCCGCAGGGGAACCCCTCCGCCTTATTTCACCTCCTCGAACTCAACGTCCTCGGGCTGGCTCTTACCGTCCTGCTGGCCGGCATTCGACTGCTGGCCCGCATTGGACTGTGCGCCCTGCTGCTGCGCCTGCTGGGCCTGCTGCGCCGAGTAGATGTCCTGCGAAGCGGCCTGCCAGGCGGCATTCAACTCCGAAATCGCCGTGTCGATGGCTGCCACGTCGGCGTTCTTGTGCGCCTCCTTCAGCTTGCCGAGAGCCGTCTCGATGGCCGCCTTCTTGTCGGCAGGCAGCTTGTCGCCGTACTCCTTCAGCTGCTTCTCCGTGGCGAAGATGTTCGAGTCGGCAGCGTTGATCTTGTCGATACGCTCCTTCTCGGCCTTGTCCTTCGCCTCGTTGGCCTTCGCCTCGTCACGCATCCGCTGGATCTCCTGCTCCGTGAGGCCCGACGATGCCTCGATGCGGATCTTCTGCTCCTTGCCCGTGCCCTTGTCCTTGGCCGAGACATTCAGAATACCGTTGGCGTCGATGTCGAACGTCACCTCGATCTGCGGAACACCGCGCGGTGCCGCCGGAATGCCGTCCAGGTGGAAGCGCCCGATCGACTTGTTGTCACGCGCCAACGGACGCTCGCCCTGGCAGACGTTGATCTCTACCGAAGGCTGGTTGTCGGCAGCCGTCGAGAAGACCTCCGACTTGCGCGTCGGGATCGTCGTGTTGGCGTCGATCAGCTTGGTCATCACACCGCCCAGCGTCTCGATACCCAGCGACAGCGGCGTAACGTCCAGCAGCAGCACGTCCTTCACCTCGCCCGTCAGCACTCCACCCTGGATGGCGGCGCCGATGGCCACAACCTCGTCGGGGTTCACCGACTTGTTGGGCGTCTTGCCGAAGAAATCCTCCACGATCTTCTGGATCGCAGGAATACGGGTCGAACCGCCCACGAGGATCACCTCGTCGATCTGCGAGGCATTCAGACCCGCATCGCGCAGCGCCAGTTTGCACGGCTCGATCGTCTTGCGGATCAGATGGTCGCACAACTGCTCGAACTTCGCACGGGTCAGCGTCATCACCAGGTGCTGCGGAATCCCGTTCACCGGCATGATGTACGGCAGGTTGATCTCCGTGGTCGTCGTCGACGAAAGCTCGATCTTCGCCTTCTCGGCAGCCTCCTTCAGACGCTGCAGCGCCATCGGGTCCTCACGCAGGTCGATGCCGTGCTCGGCCTTGAACGACTCGGCCATGTAGTCGATCAGCACGTGGTCGAAGTCATCACCGCCCAGGTGCGTATCACCGTTCGTAGACTTCACCTCGAAGACGCCGTCACCCAGCTCCAGAATCGAGATATCGAACGTTCCGCCGCCCAGGTCGTACACGGCGATCTTCATGTCGCTCGACTTCTTGTCCAGACCGTAGGCCAGTGCGGCAGCCGTCGGCTCGTTGATGATTCGGCGAACCTTCAGACCCGCGATCTCGCCCGCCTCCTTCGTAGCCTGACGCTGCGAGTCGGAGAAGTAGGCCGGAACCGTGATCACGGCCTCCGTAACCTCCTGGCCCAGGTAATCTTCGGCCGTCTTCTTCATCTTCTGCAGAATGATCGCCGAAATCTCCTGCGGCGTGTACTGACGTCCGTCGATGTCCACACGCGGCGTGTTGTTGTCGCCCCGGACAATCGTGTACGGAGCACGCGCGATATCCGCCGTTACCTTATCATAGGTCTCACCCATGAAGCGCTTGATCGAAAAGACCGTCCGCTTCGGGTTCGTAATAGCCTGACGCTTTGCAGGGTCACCCACCTTGCGCTCGCCTTCCGACGTGAACGCTACAACCGACGGAGTCGTGCGGTGTCCCTCCGAGTTCGGAATCACGACGGGCTCGTTGCCCTCCATCACTGCCACGCAGGAGTTCGTGGT
>CALUMM010000024.1 GCA_944321755.1 uncultured Alistipes sp. | reverse complement strand
CCGGATCCCGAGGTCTCGACCCGCAATTCGGTGCTGACCCCCGGCTTCGACTGGTCGGCATACCCCCGCGCCTACGGCTTCACGGCCGGCGTAAATATCACATTCTAACGTCCAAAGCGATTACGCCATGAAAATAAAAAACATATACAGATTAGGCAGCCTGGCGCTGTTGGGAACGGCACTCTCGGCATGTACGTTCCTCGACACCGACCCGCAGATTATCCCCGGCGAAGGCTACTACACGAGCGAAAAGAAACTACAATACGGGCTGGCGGGCGTGTACGGAGCGTTGAACAGCGAGGCGCTCTATGGCCACTACTATTCGTTGCAGATCAGCAATGCCGACGACCTCTGCTATTACGCCAATTACAACAGCACCGATACGCGCCCCGATCGCTACAACCACACGGCCGGCACGGCCGTCATCTACGACACCTGGCTGCAACTCTACAAGGGCATCAAGAATGCCAACGAATACATCAAGGGCGTCGAAGCCTCGACGATTGCTCCCGAAGATCTGTCGGTCGGCAAGGAGCGCTATCTGGCCGAAGCAAGGTTCCTCCGGGCCTACTACCACTTCCTGCTGGCGCAGGCGTGGGGCGACGTACCCCTGCGCGTGGAGTCGGCCACCTCGCCCAATCCTGAGGACGTGCAGTTGGCCGCCACGCCGCAGAAGGATGTGCTCAAATGGTGCGTCGACGAGATCGAAGCGATTGTCAATGACCTCAACGAGGCGGTCGACGAAACTCCGTCGCGCGTCAGCAAGACCGTTGCCCAGGGGATCCTGGCCCGCATCTATCTCTTCATGGCCGGCGAAACCGTGGACGAGATCGACGGTCTCCCGAAGCAAGATATGTACAAAAAGGCCGCCGAATGGGCCTACGCCGTCATCGAATCGGGCAAGCATCAGTTGAACCCGAGTTACGAGCAGGTCTTCATCAACATGATCCAGGACAAATACGACGAGCAGTACCACGAATCGATGTGGGAGGCTGAATTCCTCGGTGACCGCACCAGCGCCGACAAGTGGACCAACGGCCGTATCGGCGACCTGATCGGTCTGAAATCACAGGGCGGGAGCAACTATTCGGAGTGGGCCTGCAACTACTCCTACGGCTACTACAACGGGTCGTACACACTGTGGCAACTCTATTCGGAGGATGACCGCGTGAAGGATGACACCTACAAGGAGGGCGATGAGAACGAAGGCGGCTACAACATCGCGGGAGAGCTGGTCATCGACAAACGCCGCCTGTGGAACCTCCCGGGGTACAACTACCGCGGATTCGGCGACACCGGGACAGGGAAAGGGCAGTCGATCACCTACAAGCAGGGCAACGTCAACGTCACGCGCGTGCTGCTCCAGGAGAAGAGCATGTACAAAACTCCGTGGATCTACCAGAACAAGTTTGCCATGCCGGAGGTCGAAGGCCTCGACCAGACAGTCGAAAATGCCTACAACCCGGGCACGGATGTCGGCCAGGACGATTTCATCTATGAACCGAACGTCATGTGCGCGATCCGCAATGCGGGCAAGTGGCGCCGCGAAACCATCTACGAGAAGCAGATGTCGGCCAAGAACCTCTACACGACGATCAACTTCCCGATCCTGCGCTATTCGGACGTGCTGCTGATGTTTGCCGAGGCGGTGAACGAATGCCCGGACATCCAGGGACTCTACCTGGCGAGAGCGAAGGAGGAATTCATAAAAGTCCGCGAGCGTGCCGATATCGAAACTGACCAGACACAACTGGACGACCCGCAGGCGTTCCGTGAACTGCTCCGCAACGAGCGGGGCCGTGAACTGGCCTTCGAGGGGCTGCGCAAGTACGACCTGATCCGCTGGGGCATCTTCGTAGACAAGATGCGACAGGCCGGAAACAACATTCCGCGGGACAACGACGGCTATTACAACAAGACCTACACGAATTTTGCGGCCATCAGCTACGGCAACGTCTCCGAACGGCATATCTACCTGCCGATCCCGACCAAGGAACTGGCCGTGAACCACGCACTCACTCAGAACCCCTTATGGTAACACGCACAACAGCAGCTCTGACTATGAAGACACAACGAATCACATATCTGGCAGCGGCGCTCACGCTCGCAATGGCGGGGAGCTCCTGCGAGCACGACGAGATCTACGAGCCTCTGGAATTCGCGGTGCAACTCGACCCGACGAACACCTACAAGGCCGGAGATCCCGTGGTATTCAATTTCAGCGGCAATGCCGACTTCATCACGATCTGGAACGGCGACACGGGACACGAATACCGCTATCGGGAGCGCACCGTGCTGGATGCCCCCGATCGTCTCGAAACCTGCGAGCTGAATCTGGAATTCTCGCGCCGTTCGGGCGCCAACATGGGTGATGTCCAGTTCTACGTCACGGACCAGTTCAGGGGCCTGACCGGCAGCGACGTCGCCACGGACAAGGCGCGGATCGACGCGATCGAAAACGGGAATTTCGACGGATGGATTCCGCTCGAAATCGAAGAAAAGAGTTCGTCGGGAAAATGGTCGCTCACAACGCACAACCTGCTCGACGTCGACGGAAACGGCACGTCCGTGAACGACAACTTCTGCCTGCTGATGCGCTGGCATCCGGCATCCGCCGCAACCCAACGCAACTACTACATCAACGCCTCCGTGAAGGTTCAGTTCAAGGATTACAGCGCCACGACGATGAAAATCACGGAACTGAATCCCGTGAACTTCAACAGGGCGGACGAAATGGTCGGCAAGGAGTACGAGACCTGCACTGCCTCCTCCACGGGCTCCAAACTCGGCTATCTGCAAACCGGCGGCAACTACGATGTGATACTCTACGGCACCGAAAACAGCGTGGTATGTCCCTATCGGATCGACACGTGGTACGTCACGACACCGCTCAAACTCAACATGATCCCGAGCGACACGGGCCAGAGCATCAAGGGCGTAACCGACGACGTGAAGAGCTACTCACACATCTACAACGAACCGGGGACCTACACGGCGACAATCCTCGTGGGGAACGGAAACTACCAGGGTGAATCCGGAATCCAAACCTACGAAATGAAAGTCACGATCGTCGACCCGATCGAATAAATGCAACACGAACCGCAAAAGCCTGCTTTTTTACAGCCGAAAAAGCAGGCTTTTTTTCACGAATTCAGGTTGCAATTTTGCATAATTTTCAATATCTTTGAAAGTGCATAAACCTAAAACCGAAACGGACTCCAACCTATGAATGCAGAATTACAGGCAGAACTCCAGAAAATAGCTTCGCACTTCGCTCTGGATGGCGACATCGCCGCGATCAACTCGCTGGGCGACGGTTTCATCAACGATACGTTCATCATCCGCACGGCCGGAGATGCGCCGGATTACATTCTCCAACGCAAGAACAAGAATATCTTTCCCGACGTCCCGGGCATGATGGAGAATATCCGCAAGGTCACCGAACACATCCGCCGCCGGGTCATCGCCGAGGGCGGAGACCCGATGCGTGAAGCCATGACCGTCGTCCCGACCTTCGACGGAAAACTCTACCACATCGACTCGCAGGGTGATTACTGGGCCGTCACGGTCTTCATCGCCGACACCATCGCCTACAACAAGGCCGATTCCCCGGAACTCGCCCGCAAGGGCGGTGAGGGTATCGGAAAGTTCCAGGCACAGCTGGCCGACTTCACCGAACCCCTCGCCGAAACGATCAAGGGATTCCACAACATCCGCCACCGCTTCGTGCAGTGGGACGAGGCCCTCAAACGCGATGCCGCTGGCCGCGTCAAGGATCTCGCCACCGAAATCGGATGGATCGAATCGCGCCGCGGGGAGATGCTCGACTTCTGGAAGATGGTCGAGGACGGCACGATCCCTACCCGCGTGACGCACAACGACACGAAAATCAACAACATCCTCTTCAACAAAGAGGGAGAGGTCCTCTGCGCCATCGACCTCGACACGGTGATGAACTCCACGTCGCTCAACGACTTCGGAGACGCCATCCGCTCCTACACCAACACGGGAGACGAGGATGACCGCGACCTCTCGCGCGTCAGCATGTCCATCGAGATGTTCCGGGCCTACACCGAGGGATACCTCTCGCAGCGTGCCAGCCAGCTCACCCAGCCGGAAATCGATTACCTGGCCTTCTCGGCCCGCTACATCACCTACGAACAGGTGCTGCGCTTCCTGATGGACTACATCGACGGAGACCTCTACTACAAGATCAAATACCCGGAGCACAACCTCGTGCGAACCCATGCCCAGTACAAACTGCTGCAAAGCATGGAGGAGCAATATCCGACCATGTGCCAGATCGTGCGCGACGCGGTCGCCAAATACAAAAAATAAGCGCAAGACAATGGAAATCCGCAAATTTTCAGGTATCGATTTCGAGAATCCGGAGGCCGTCGACGCGGTGTTCGCACAGGTGGAATCCCGGCCGATCGCCTGCTGCAACTGGCCGGACGGATATCCGTATGCCCCGGAAGTGAGGTTCCGGATGTTCCATACCGGCAACAGGCTCCTGCTGCGTTTCGATGTCGCGGAGAACTACACCGCGGCTCTCGTGACGGAAGACAACGGGGAGGTCTGGACCGATTCGTGCGTGGAGTTCTTCCTGGCCGTGGGCGACGAGAGCGGGTACTACAATTTCGAAACAACCTGCATCGGACGGATGCTCCTCGGATTCCGACATACGCACGCCGATGCCGTACATGCCGCACCGGAGGTGATGGACTCGGTAAAACGAACCACGACGCTGCCCTTCGGCGAACCCTTCGAGGAGCGTGAGGGGGACAACCACTGGTCGCTGACCCTGGCCATACCCCCCGAAGCGCTGTTCCGGCACGAAATCAAGGACTGGAGCGGTGTGGAGGCCCGCGTGAATCTCTACAAATGCGGCGACAACCTCTCGCATCCGCACTTCCTTTCGTGGAGGCCCATTCAGACCGAAAAGCCCGATTTCCACCGTCCCGAATATTTCGAGCGGGTGGTCTTCGAAAAATAGGCCGATCCCGGAGGCCCAAATACCCGATATCTCCAGGCGTGGAAGGCCGGAAACAGGGGCCGGAGCGTGAAAAAGACAAGGCCAGAGCGTGAAAAAGGGCTGGAGCGTGTAATAAGACGGGACGGGCCGCGGAATAAAAAAAGACCATGAAAAAAACCGACCGGGCCGTAAAACAGGGGCCGGAGCGTGAAAAAGACAAGGCTGGAGCATGAAATAAAAGCGAGGGTCGTGAAACAAGGGCCGGAGCGTGAAATAAAGACGGAACGGGCCGCAGAATAAAAGAGGACTATGAAAAAAACCGACCGGGCCGTAAAAGAAAAGGGCCGGTCGTGAAAGGACGGAAGAGCCGCGGTTCGAAAAAGCGGGCCGGGCGTGACAACAAAATAGGTTCCGAACCAGGAAAGTACGGAACCCAACCAGGAAAAATACAACGTAACATAAAAACAAGATGAACAACAAGTATTCTTTGCCGAAAGACGGCGGACTGATCGCCGAATCGGCACCGCGCGACATCATCCATCGTTACGAGAAGATCCATACCCGGGTCTACGAAAACGAATACAAAGGGGTGCTGTATGTCGCCGACACGATCGTGAAGGCCATCCGCACGTACAACGAAATCCACTCCTCGAATGAAGTCTACGAGGAGGCACAACCCTTCGTACTGGGCCTGACCACCGGCCGCACCCCCCTGGGTCTCTACCGTGAACTGGTCAAACGCCACAAGGAGGGACAGATCAGTTTCCGCAACGTGGCCGTCTACAGCCTCGACGAGTTCTACCCGATCAAGTCGACCGAACAGCAGAGCCGCAACTTCCGCATCCACGAGGAGTTCCTCAACCACATCGACATCCAGCCGGAGAATGTCCACATTCCCGACGGCACAATCTCCGAAAGCCGCATCTCGGAGTATTGTGCCTCCTACGACCATGCCATCCGCCACATCGACCTGATGATCATCGGCGTGGGCGAGGACGGACAGATCGGGTTCAATGAACCGGGCTCCTATGCACGGTCGCGGACCCGACTCGTACAGCTCACCTACAACACACGGAAAGTACAGTCCGGAGCCTTCTACGGCCTGGAGAACACCCCCAAGATGGCCATTACGATGGGTATCGACACGATCATGCGCGCCGACCGGATCATCCTCATGGCCTGGGGCGAGGAGAAAGCCCGGATCATTCAGAAGGTCGTCGAAGGAGAGATCTCCGACCTGGTGCCGGCCTCCTACCTGCAGGCTCACTCCAATATCGAGGTGGTGATCGACGAAAACGCCGCACAACTGCTCACCCGCGAGCAGACGCCGTGGATGGTCGGGCCCTGCGAATGGACGCCGAAATTCGTCCGCAAGGCCGTGGTATGGCTCTGCGGCGTGGTGAAGAAGCCGATTCTGAAACTTACCTACAAGGACTATATCGAAAATTCGCTCGGCGAACTGCTCGAACAGGGCCGCACCTTCGACCAGATCAACATCGACGTCTTCAACGACCTGCAGCACACCATTTCGGGCTGGCCGGGCGGCAAGCCCAATGCCGACGACTCGACACGTCCGGTACCGTCGTCACCCTTCCCGAAGCGCGTGGTGATCTTCTCGCCCCACCCCGACGACGACGTGATCTCGATGGGCGGCACGTTCATCCGCCTCGTCCAGCAGGGGCATGACGTACACGTGGCCTACGAAACCTCGGGCAACGTGGCCGTCCATGACGACGTCGTGCTGCAGAACATCGACACGGCACGCGAACTGGGATACGGAGACCACTACGCCGAAGTCGAGAAGATCATCGCCAGCAAGAAGAAGGGACAACCCGAACCGCGGGCGCTGCTCGACATCAAGGGTTCGATCCGTCGTGCCGAAGCGCGTGCCGCCGTGCGGTCGTTCGGGCTGAATCCCGACACGAACGCCCACTTCCTGAACCTTCCGTTCTACGAAACCGGCGGAATCAAGAAGGGACAGCTCTCCGAGAAGGATACCGAAATCATCGTAAACCTGCTCCGGGAGATCAAACCCCAGCAGATCTACGCCGCCGGCGACCTGGCAGACCCCCACGGAACGCACCGCACCTGCATGGAGGCCGTGCTGAATGCCCTGGAGGTGGTCAAGGAAGACGACTGGATGAAAGATTGCCACCTGTGGCTCTATCGCGGGGCATGGATGGAGTGGGATCTCGGCATGGTGGACATGGCCGTGCCCCTTTCGCCCGACGAACTGATCATGAAGCGCCATGCCATCTACCGCCACCTCTCGCAGAAGGATATCATGCCCTTCCCGGGCGATGACCCGCGCGAGTTCTGGCAGCGCGCCGAAGAGCGGACGCAGAATACCGCCAAACTCTACGACCAGCTCGGTATGGCCGAATACCAGGCCATCGAGGTCTTCGTCCGTATGTTCTAAATCCGATTCCGGAGGGGAGGGCGGCACGGCCCTCCCCGACCGGATATCGACAAACCCGAAAATCACAAAAACAACAGGCTTATGCGCTTAATCATCGAAAATACCCCGCAGCAGGTGGCACAATGGGCCGCCAACTACATCATCCAGCAGATCAAGGCCAAGGAGCAGGTGACCAAATCGCCCTTCGTCCTGGGACTCCCGACGGGCTCCACCCCGCTGGAGACCTACAAGGAGCTGATCCGCCGTCACAAGACGGGCGAAGTGTCGTTCAAGAACGTCATCACGTTCAACATGGATGAGTATGTGGGTCTCCCGGAGGAGCATCCCGAAAGCTACCATTCGTTCATGTGGAACAACTTCTTCAAACACATCGACATCAAACCCGAAAATGTGAACATCCTGGACGGCAATGCCGAGGATCTGGCGAAGGAGTGCGCCGACTATGAGGCCCGGATCGTCGAGGCCGGCGGCATCGATCTCTTCATGGGCGGCGTGGGCGAAGACGGACACATCGCCTTCAACGAGCCGTTTTCGTCGCTGAACTCCCGCACGCGCCTCAAGACGCTGACGCAGGATACGATTCAGGTGAATGCCCGCTTCTTTGGCGGCGACATCACGCTGGTTCCGAAAACGGCCCTCACGGTGGGTGTCGGAACGGTGCTTTCGGCCAAGAAGGTGCTGATTCTGGCCACGGGTCACAAGAAGGCCCGCGCCGTGCGTCACGGCGTGGAGGGTTCGTACAACCACCAGTGGACGATTTCGGCCCTGCAGGTGCATCCGAACGGCATTCTGGTCTGCGACGACCCGGCCGCCGAGGAGCTCCGCGTGGCGACCTACCGCTACTTCAAGGACATCGAACGCGACAACCTCATCTCGAAATAGGATCCCCGGCTCCGTACCGGAATCTTACATGTATGAAAAATCCCGCCCGGCCTCCGGAGCGGGATTTTTCGTGGACGACAAGAGTTGGGAAAGCACTCTCAGGGGCCGTCACGCGGGAATTTCGTGGGCGGCAAGGACTGAAGGAGCAATCTCAGGGACCGTCAGGCAGGAATTTCGTGGGCGGCAAGGGCTGAAGGAGCGCTCTCAAGAGCAATTTCGCGAACCGCAAGGGTCGAAGAAGCACTCTCAGGAACCGTCACGCGGGATTTTTCACGGGATTTTTACAAAAATCTCGAAAATTCGCCCTATCTTGCAACAAAATCGCCCGAAACGGTTATTCTCTCGAACCTCGCCGACCCTTCGGATCCCGTTTCGGTACGTCACTCAATTCGAAACATGGATAGCGAGTTACTACAAGGTTTGTCCCAGCGGCGGCAGGAAGCCTTCGACCGCCTGATCCGGGAATACTACCCGCGGCTGATGGGGTACGCCCGGCTGCTGCTCGACGAGGAGAATGCCCGGGATATCGTACAGGAGGTATTCCTCTACGTCTGGGAACACCGTTCCCGACTGCACTTTACCGCAGGATTCCAAAGCTACCTCTTCCGTATCTGCCACTCGCGGATGCTCGACACGATCAAACGCCGCCGCCTCTTCGAAAACCAGGAGTCGCCCTACAGCCTCCAGCTACAGGAGGATGCCGCCTGGCTCGCCCGCAACAACGACGACATCGTGCGCACGATCTGCAACAAGGAGCTGCTGGAACGCATCCTCTCCCTGACGGACGAACTGCCCGAAAAACGCCGGGAGGTATTCCGCCTCTCGCTGCTGCACGACATGAGCAACGCGGAGATCTCCGAACTGCTCGACATCCCCCGCAGAACCGTCGAGGGACATCTCTATCATGCCCTGCGGTTCCTGCGGGCCCGCATCCCAAAAGAGGAGCTGCTGCTGCTCATGAGCGTATTCCTGCTGCGCTGACACCCCCACGGAAGAAAATTTTCAAAAAAACAGGGTCGGAGCTGCGTAAATTCCGCGGCCCGATCGTTTAATCTGTAGAAACATGCAAGAAAAGGAGTATATGAGCCCTTCGAAGATCCTGGAATTCATCAACCGCCGCTGCGACGCCGACACGGCCGCCGAAGTGCGCGCCTGGATCACCCGAAGCGATGAAAACCGCGCCGAATACCTGCGGTTGAAGCAATTGTGCGCCCTGAAGGATGTCCACCGCCACTCCGGGAGTTCTGAACTCGAAGGCGCCACACGGAAATTCCATACCGAAATCGCACAACGACGCCGCGTAGGACATTTGCGGCGGCTGGTCTACACCGCCTCGTCGGTCGCCGCCCTGCTGGCCGTCGGGCTCTTCGCCATCGGCATCGAACTCTACTCCGAACGCTTCGAATGGCATACGGTAGCCAATACGGCCACCGACGAAGTGCTGCATTTCACACTCGACGACGGAACCAAAATCTTCCTCAACCACGGTGCGGAACTCTCCTTCCGGGAGAATTTCCTCCGGCGGCGCAACGTCCGGCTCCGCGGCGAAGCCTTCTTCGAAGTGGCATCCGACCCCGTGCATCCCTTCGTCGTGCACACCCCGCATGTCAATATCCGGGTCCTGGGCACGGCGTTCGACGTCATCACCGGAGATACGACCGTGACGATTCTCGAACGGGGGCGTGTCGCCCTCGAAACGGCTTCCGGACGGGAACTCGCAACGATGCTCCCGGGACAACGGGCCGTCGTAGACGGGACTACGGGGCAGCTGACGGCTCTGGATCAGGTTCAGGCAGGGAAATACACCTCCTGGCGGTTCAACCACGAAGTCTACGACCGTATCTCCTTCGCCGAGATCGTCCGCCTGATCGAGGAGCGGCACGGCGTATCGATCGTCTACGATCCCGCAGCCTTCGGAAATACCGCCTACCGGCTGGTGATCAACGACGACGAGACCCTCGAACAGATGCTCGAAATCCTCAACCTGATTTCACCCGTCGAGTACACCATACAGGGAGAACGGGTTTTCCTGAAAAAACGCCCCTGAAAAAAACGGACTGAAAAACTGCAACCGATCGGATTTCATAAAACTCAACCTAACCCAAGCACGAAACAAACCATGAAAGAATCTTAACGCCCAATCCATTACCGGCAGCTTCACACCGCCTCACGCCCCGGTTTTTTCCAACCAGTCTTTCACACACCAAACTCAAATGCGATGAATATTTATTCGAACGTCGTCCATGAAAATGGACGAAGGGTGGGGATTTTGTCTCTGTCGAAGCAGGTTCTACGCACTTTCGCGGTACTGCTTCTGCTGCTCGCGGCCTCCATACGCCCGCTTCCCGCCCAAAACATACAGATCACCATCCAACCCGACAAGAAGGAACTCGGGAACCTGCTTCCCGAGATCTCCCGCCAGACGGGAGCCGAATTCTCCTACGACCTCGAAGTGCTGAAGATCCGAACCCGGGCCACCGGGAAAGTCAGCGGAACGTTGAACCAGGTGCTGGACCGGATCTTCGACGGAACGGGGGTCAGCTATACGCTGCTGGGTGCCAACCGCATCGCGCTGACATACACGGCCCCGGCGCAACCCCAGGCGTCGAAACCCGGGAGCTATCGCCTGACGGGCGTCGTGCGGGACCAGGCGGGCAAACCCCTGGCCGGTGTCACGGTCGTCGAGAACCCCTACAACGGAACGGCCACCGGAACCGACGGTTCGTATGCCCTGGAGGTCAAGCCCGAAGCGCAGATCACCTTCAGTTGTCTGGGATATGCGCAGGTCGTGGAGTCCGTCGCAGGGCGCACCACCCTCAACGTGACGCTGCAGGAGGAGGCGACGGCCCTCGAAGAGCTGGTCGTCGTGGGATACCGCACCGTCAAGAAGCTCTCGCTGACCGGTTCGGTCGCCACGGTGGACATCAAAAGCAAGGAGCACCAGCCGATTACCAACTCGACACAGATGCTCTACAACACCCCCGGCATCTGGGTCAATCAGGGCGGCGCCCAGCCCGGTGTGGACAAGGCCTCGATCTCGATCCGCGGTGTCAACTCGCTGAACTCGACCGGCGGTGCCCCGCTCGTGCTGTTGGACGGCGTGGAGTACGACTTCGGGGAGATCGACCCCTCGACGATCGAGTCGATCACGGTCCTGAAGGACGTTTCGGCCGCCATCTACGGTCTGAAAGCCGCCAACGGAGTCATCCTGGTCACCTCGAAGAAGGGCTCCAAAGGCCGCCCGCGGGTGGAGTACAGCGGAAAATACGGCATACAGCGCGCCACCTATCTCCCGGACGTGGTGACCGACCCGATTCTCTACATGCGCCTGCGGAACCTGGCCGAAATCAATTCGGGAGTCAGCCCCGGGGCCGTCTCCTACTCCAACGCCCAGATCCTCGAATACATGGAGGGCATGAAAACCGACCCGTCGGTCTACCCCGCTTCGGACTGGTTCGACATCTGTATGGATGACGGATACGTCCAGCAGCACAGCGTGCGTCTCTCGGGCGGTACGGACGCCATCACCTACTCGATGGGCATCGGCTACACCGACCAGAAGGGCGTCTTCATCGAAAACGACAACGCCCAGCGCTATTCGTTCGACCTGAAACTCAACGCCCGGGTCAGCGACGCCCTGAACATCAGCGGAACCTTCCAGGGCAACGTCCGCACGTTCAACGAGGTGGGATACACCACCGGCACGGTGCTGAACACGATCATGCGGGGTCTGCCGATCTTCTCGGACTACCACCGCAACGGAATCTACGGCTCGACGTGGCTCTTCACCCCGGGCCGCAACAACATCGAGAACCCCCGCATGGAGGTCGAACAGGGATTCGTCTACCGCAACTACCAGGAGCTACTGTCGACCCTGAGCGTCGACCTGCGCCTGGCCCCGCACCTGAAATACTACGCCACGGCCGGTTACCGCAAGATCGACCACTTCAGCAAGAACTTCATTCCCCAGATGTACACCGTCAATCCGAAGACGGGCGACGTGAAGACCTTCAACGGCAGCGCCCCGCGTGTCAAGGACTGGGATTCGGCATCGGGACAGTACACGCTCTCGCACCGCCTCGTCTGGGAGAACGACTACGGACGCCACAACATTCACGTGATGGCCGGTCAGGACTGGCAGCACAATGACAGCCGCAACTTCCAGGCCTACAACCACGGGTTCAACGACAATACGCTGACCGAATTCGAGGCGCTGACCGACCAGACCAACGCCCAGGCAACGGGCAGCTCGTGGAAAAAACGCATGATCTCCTTCTACGGACGTCTGGCCTACACCTACGACGAGCGTTACATGCTCGAAGCCACGCTGCGATACGACGGTTCGAGCAACCTCTCGCGCGACAACCGCTGGTTCCTCTTCCCGTCGGTCATGGTGGCCTGGAACCTGAGCCGCGAGCCTTTCTTCCAGGTCAGGCAGATCGACCTGCTGAAACTGCGCCTCTCCTACGGCGTGATGGGCAGCGAGTCGGTGGATCCCTACAGCTACCAGATGACCTACAACGCCCTGAGCCAGAACTATTCGTTCGGCGGAACCCCGGCGGCCGGATATGCCGTCGAAGAGCTCACCGACCGGATGCTGGGCTGGGAAAAGACCCGTTCGTACAACGCGGGACTCGATCTGGCGGCCTTCAACAACCGGCTGAGCTTCGAGGCCGACTTCTTCCGCAAGGAGACCTTCGACATCATCATGACCCGCTCGATCCCCTCGCATGTCGGCGGCCTGAGCGGTCCGAAGAGCAACGTGGGCACCGTACTCAACAAGGGTTTCGAAATCTCGGGCAGCTGGCGAGACCGCATCAAGGATTTTTCCTACGGGGTGAATCTCTCGGTGGGATTCGTGCGCAACCGGGTGCTCTCGCTCGACGGCGGGCAGATCCTGGCCAACAGCAACACCCTGATTACCAAGGAAGGGTATCCGATCCGTTCGTTCTACCTCTACGAAGCCGACGGATACTACCTCTCGCAGGAGGAGATCGACAACGCCTCGGTGGTCTACGGCGACCGCTCGAAACTGCGGCCCGGCTACCTGAAATACAAGAACAACTGCGAGGATGAGGTGATCGACGACAAGGACAAGATCATCGTGGGCAACACGATTCCCGAATGGACCTATTCGTTCGGCCTGCAGGTCGGTTGGAAGGGAATCTCGCTCGAAGCGCAGTTCCAGGGCGTCGGCGACGTCTACACCTACCCCACGGCCAACCTCGCCGTACCGTTCAACAACGGAGCGGGCGTCACCTGGGAGTGGGCCACCGACTCCTGGACCGAAGCGAACCCCAATGCGAAACTGCCGCTGCTGACCACCTACACCGACGCCCCGGAGAACTTCATCCCGTCGACCAAGTGGCTGCGCAACGCCTCCTACCTGCGCATGAAGAACATCCAGTTGACGTATGACTTCCCGAAACGGCTGCTCCGTCCGCTGCGCATCGAGGGGCTGCAGGTCTACATCAGCGGCCAGAACCTCTGGACGCTCTCCGATTTCGACCTCTGGGACCCCGAAATCACGACGACCCGCACGAATCTCTACGAATATCCCAACCTGAAGACCATATCCGTGGGTCTGAACCTGAGTTTCTAACCCCAATCCTGTGAATGATGAAAAAGAATCTATATTTCGGAATCGCCCTGTCGCTGGCCGTCGCGGCCTCCTCGTGCTCAATGGATTTCGAGCCGACGGGTGCCTACAGCGACAAAACGTTCTGGTACAGCGCCAAGAATGCCGAAAGCGGACTGACGGGCTGCTTCCTGCCGCTGCGGAACGGCAGCATGTTCGGCGGCATGTCCATCGCCCTGGAGGAGTGCGCGACCCCCAATGCCTACAACTATGCCAACACGCTCAACTGGAACGATATCGCCAAGGGCAGCCACACCGCCGAAGGGACCGTCATCGCCGGACGCTGGAAGGATGCCTATACCGGAATCGGACGCTGCAACATGCTGCTGGCTAACATCGATCAGAGCAAGGAGCTTTCCAGTGAGGAGATCTCCCAGATGAAGGCGCAGGCACGGTTCCTGCGGGCCCTCTACTACTCGGTGCTGACCACCTACTACTACTCGGCACCGCTGATCACCGACGCCCCGGACATCTCCCAGGTCAACCAGCCGCGGGCCGAACGGGCCACGATCATCCGGTTTATCCTCGACGAACTGGAAGAGGTTTCCAAAATCCTGCCGCGCAGCTATACCTCGGCCGATCTGGGACGTCCCACCGCCGGAGCCGCACTGGCTCTCCGCGCCCGGGTCCTGCTCTTCGAGGCAAGCGAACTGTGCAACCCCGACCACAGCGAAGAGGCCTGGCGTGCGGCAGCCGATGCCGCCTATGCCGTGATGGAGACGGGCGTCTACTCGCTCTATCAGAGCGGTTACGCCGAACTCTTCACCGAAGCTGCCGAGCACTCCTCGGAGTCGATCTTCAACGTCGAATTCGTCTCCAACCCCACGGGACTCGGACACAGCATCGACATCGTCATGCGGCAGTACAACAGTTCGGCGCCGCTGAAGAACTTCGTGGACAGCTACTGGATGAAGGACGGGAAACCCCGCGAGGAGTCGGCCTATGCCGATTCGGAAGGGTATGCGGACCTCGATCCGCGTTTCGCCCAGACGATCGTCTATCCCGGTTCGGTGTGGATGGGCGAGACCGTGAAGACCGACAACACGAACGTCCGCTTCACCAACAAGCAGACCGGCTTCATCTACAGAAAGTACACGGTCTACACGGAGCAGGTGCCCAGCGACGAGGAGTTCGGACTCAAGGAGGTCTGCTCACCGATCAACATCATGCTGCTGCGCTATGCCGACGTGCTGCTGATGTACGCCGAGGCGAAAAACGAACTGGGCGAAATGACCGAGGAGATCTGGAACCGCACGGTCAAGGCGATCCGCCAGCGGGCCGGGTTCACCTCGTCGGCGGCCCTGGCCTACCCCGGGAATGACCGGGAGGAGCTCCGCCGCCAGATCCGCTACGAACGCCGGATCGAGTTCGCGGGCGAAGGAACCTATTACAACGATCTGCGCCGCTGGCGTGAGGCCGAGACGGCAATGAGCAATCTGAGCATCTACACCTTCGACGGAACACTCATCGGCACGCGGAATTTCAACAAGGAGCGCGACTACTGGTGGCCCGTTCCGTCGGCCGAGATCGAACTTGCACCCTCGCTGCGGCCCAACAACCCGGGATGGTAAACAAACCCTATCAACAGACGACACCATGAAACAGATACACGGAATCATCCGGCTTCTGGCCGGCATCATGACGGCAGTCCTTCTCTGTGTGGGCTGCGAAAAGGAGAATCGGTCGATTATCCCGCTTCCGGAACTGGACCCGCCCGCCTCGCAGGGCAACAAGGTCATCGCGCTGGTCGAGCAAACCCAGAATCAGGTGGCCCTTGTGGATGCCACCACGGGAGAGACCCTGTGGCAGTGGACTCCGGCGGATTCGGGCCTCACGGCCGAAGAGCAGGCGTGGTTCAACCTCCCGGACGAGGTGAAGCCGATCTACAACTGCGAGTACCTGCTCATCACGGCCACGCGCGGCGGTGTGGCGATCATCCGCATCGAAGACAAACGGGTGATGTTCTACGCCTGCCCCAAAGGGCAGCCACACTCGGCGGAGCTGCTGCCCGACGGCAACGTCGTGGTGGTCTCCTCATCCGACGGAACCGCTGACGGCGACAAAATGCGGCTCTACGAAGTGGATTTCGAGAAACGTTTCGCCGCGGCTCCCGTGGCAACCTACCCGCTGACCTTCGGGCACAACGCCGTGTGGGACCGCACGAACGAACTGCTGTGGGCCACGGCCGACAACGTGCTGAACACCTACGCCTACGTACAGTCGGAAGGGAAACCCGCCCTGGTGCTCCAGGACTCCTACCCGCTGCCCGAAGGCCAGAACGGAGCCCACGAGCTCTTCCCGGTCTACGGTCTCAACCAGCTGTGGCTTACGACGCTGGGGGCGGTCTACAAGTTCAACGTGGCAACGAAGGAGTTCCAGCGCTTCAATGCCAGCACAACGGTCAATATCAAGTGCATCTCCTCGGGACCGGCCGACTACGCGACCATCATGCTCTATCCGACCGAAAGCTACTGGTCGGACAAGCTCATCGACACCGGAGGCCGCAGCGTCTACCAGAAGGACGGATACCAGATCTACAAGGGCCGCTGGCTGCTTAAGAACACCTTCAGTTATCCGGAGGAGCATCCGGCACCCCAAATCTGACGCACCATGAGATCCATCGCTAAAAGAACGGGAATGCTGCTCCTGGCGGCGCTGCTGCTCGGGAGCTGCCGGTCGGAACGGCAGCGGGTGCATGACGCCTACTGCAGCTGGCCGATGGGGCTGTCGGTCTCGCTGACCCTGCCCGAGGAGCGGCTCCGCGAGGTCCGCGAGGCGGGATTCGACTACGTGGAGGTGACGCTCAACTCCCTGCGGACGAAATCCCGCGAGGAGTGCACGGCAGTTCTCGAACGCTTCCGGGCCGATGCCGAGCGGGTCGGGCTGACCATCTGGTCGGTACATCTGCCCTTCGGCCGGGCCTGGGACATCTCCTCGCCGGATGACTCCGTCCGCACGGCCGTCGTCGACCGGATCGCCTGGTTCATCGAGGCCGTACAGCCGCTCCGGCCCCGGAAGATGATCCTGCACCCGAGCGCCGAACCCATTGCCGATTCGCTGCGGGGGCTTCACATCGAACACAGCATCCGCTCGATCAACACGCTGGCGGCCGTG
Source organism: uncultured Alistipes sp. (assembly GCA_944321755.1). GTDB lineage: Bacteria > Bacteroidota > Bacteroidia > Bacteroidales > Rikenellaceae > Alistipes. Next base: position 18,577 of record CALUMM010000024.1, on the reverse strand, counting down.
GCTGCCGGGTACGATGCCCAGCTTCTCGTGGAAGACCTTCCGCGGACCTGCCTCTGCAACACCTCCCGGGAGATGCTTTCGATTTTCGAGCAGCTGGACCCGGCGGTGGGCGTATGCTTCGACACGAACCACCTGCTGCAGGAGACCCCCGACGCCTTCGCCCGGGCCCTGGGCGGGAGAATCGCCAGCCTGCACGTCTCGGACTACGACGCCGTGGATGAAAAACACTGGCTCATGGGGCGCGGCACGATCGACTGGCCGACGGTGGTCTCGGCCCTGGCCGACATCGGCTACGACGGCGTGTTCCTGTTCGAGGTGGGCGGCTACGACTCGTTCCGGGAGATTGCCGAAAGCTGGAACAAGCTGGAACAACGCCTTGCAAGCGAAAACAACGACAATTAAAAACCCAATACCATGAAACGATTCATACAACGAACGACCGGGCTCATGGCCGGACTCCTGCTGGTCGTATCGTGTCAAAACAACGAACTGGAAGTCCCCGGCCAGCCCGATTTCATCGTCGTGGGGCTCGAATACCCCTACACGATCCAGATGGGAGACTCCTTCGAGCTTTCGGTCCCCGAGGAGCCCGGCGCGGAGAGCTACTTCTGGCAACTCCCCGAGATGCTCAACGTCCTCGAAGGGGAGAACACCTCGCGGCTGCTGGTGTCGGGACTGATCGAAGGGGTGATCCCCGCCGGGGTCATCACCGTCACGGCAATCAATGCCGCGGGCAACAGCACGCCCCGAACCCTGTGGAAAGATATCACCATCACGGGACTTCCGCCGCGTCCGGCCTACGTCCAGACCTCGATCACGGGATCGCTGACCGTCGACATAGACGAGGAGTTCTCGGTCTACGTCCCGGACGACGAGACGATCGCCACCTATGCGTGGAGCGTTCCCGAAGCGCTGACGGTCGTCGACGGCGGTGAGACCTCGCGGGTGATCGTCAAGGCCAACCGCAAGTCGGTGAACATTCCGGCCAATGCGATTTCGGTCACGACGGTCAGCAAGACCGGGCTCCAGGAGACGCACCACTTCGAGAAGATGATCGTCGTGCTGCCGATCGACGAGTACCACACGGCCAAGCGCTACGGCTCGAAGACCTGGATGACCGTGAACCTCAACTACGCCGGCGAGGACGGCACGGTGGGCCGCACGGCTCCGGACGATCCCGACGGCTCGAAGTACGGGCGTTACTACACCTGGGAGGAGGCCATGACGGGACTCTCCGCGGGAGACAACCCCTATATCTACGGAGCGGCCGGAACCGACGACATGGGCAACTCCTATACGCTCAACGACGGTGTGACCTCCTACAACGTCCAGATCCGCGGCATCTGCCCCGAAGGGTGGCACATCCCCAACGCCTATGACTTCTATGACCTGGCGGTCGGCGTGGCCGACGACTACGGGCTGCGCAAGAACTCCATCGAGGAGGTTGTAAGCGCCGTGGCAGGCATCTACCTGCCCGACAACCGGGAGAAAAACCCGATGGCTGCCATGAACATGATCGACTACGGATTCATCGCCTCCTACCTGCGCGGCAGCCGTCCGGCTGCGGAAGGCGGCATGTGGGCGGCCCACGGCAGCGCGGTCGACGGAGGCACGATGTTCAACCTGACAAAAGCCAGCGGGAAGTTCCCGGCCGGAAAATACCCAATGTATTTCCCGGAGGAGATCGAGCGGATCGGCTTCAATGTCCTTCCGTGCGGCAAATATACGGGCGACACGTTCGGCAGTTTCGGAGCCTACTCGTTCCATTGGACCGCCACGGTGACGAGCAGCAACAAACACTACCGCATCACGATCGGCAACAACTCCTGCAACTTCTCGACCTACGCCGAGTCGGGATCGTCGAACAACGTGCGCTGTGTAGCCAACTATTGATGTTTTCAATCGCTCCGACGGGCCGCATGTGGCGGGAAGGCTCCTGCAGCGTGCGGCCCGAACGGGAAATATGCAGATTTATGAACGGCATAAAGAAAATGCTCCTGCCGCTGGCCCTGCTGGCCGGAACGGTTGCAACGGCGGCTCCGGCGGTTCCGGCCGAGGAAACCTCCCGGACGATCGACATCCATACCGACCGGCTCTCGCTGGTCTTCGCGGCCGCACCGGGCGGCGTGCTCACACAGTGCCACTTCGGGGCACGGATCGACGACCCGGCACCGCTGGCGGTTTCCGGCACCGGAGTTCCGGCCTACCCCACGGCCGAAGGTTTCGACTTCCGGAACCCGGCCCTGCGCGTCACGCACGCCAACGGCGATCCGAATACCGAACTGCGTTACGTTTCGCACGCCTCGAAGCAGCTTGCCGACGGGAATGTCACGGAGACGGCTATCCGCCTCAGCGACCGTCGTGAGGCGCTCGACGTCGAACTCGTCTTCACGGCCTACGCCCGGGAGAACGTCATCACGGCCCACACCCTGATCCGCAACCGGGAGAAGGGTGCGGTCGAACTCCGCGACTTCTACTCCCCGGGGCTCTCGCTCCGGGCCGGGAAGTACCTGCTGACCCACCTCTACGGCGCCTGGGCCCGCGAGGCGCAGGTCGAACACACGCTGCTGGACCACGGTTCGAAAAGCATCGAGTCGTCGCGCGGCGTGCGGACCACCCACACCGAACAACCCGCTTTCCTGCTGACGCTCGACAGCGACTCCTTCCGCGAGGAGTGCGGCGAGGTCATCGCCGGAGCCTTGGCCTGGAGCGGCAACTTCCGGCTGAACTTCGAGGTGGATGAATCCGACCGCCTGACCGTACTGGCCGGGGCCAACCCCGCCGGTTCGGAATATACGCTCCATGCGGGCGAGACGTTCCGCACCCCGGAGATGATCTACACCTACTCGGACCAGGGGGCGGGCGGCGCCTCGCGCAACCTCCACGACTGGGCCCGCCGCTACGGCGTCTACCGCAACACGCATACGGTGCCGACACTGCTGAACAGCTGGGAGGGGGCCTATTTCGATTTCGACTTCCAGACCCTGGCGGGGATGATCGACGATGCCGCCGAAATGGGGCTGGAGATGTTCGTCCTCGACGACGGGTGGTTCGGCAACAAATATCCGCGCAACAGCTCCGGAGCCGGGCTGGGCGACTGGCAGGTCAACGTCCGCAAACTCCCCGAAGGGATCGACAGCATCGCCTCCTATGCCCATGCCCGGGGGCTGAAGTTCGGAATCTGGATCGAGCCCGAGATGGTCAACCCGAAAAGCGAACTGGCCGAACGTCACCCCGACTGGATCGTCCGGATGCCGGGGCGTGAGGCTCCGCTGAGCCGGAACCAGTGGCTGCTCGACCTGACGAACCCCGCCGTGCAGGATTTCGTCTTCGGGGTCTTCGACCAAACGATGCAACTCTCTGCGAAGATCGACTACATCAAGTGGGATGCCAACCGCAACGCCTGCAACGCAGGTTCGGCCTACCTCCCGGCTGCCGAACAGAGCCACTTCTGGTTCGATTACACCCAAGGGTTCTACCGCGTGCTGGAGCGCATCCGGGCCAAATACCCCGATGTCCTGATCCAGGCCTGCGCCTCGGGTGGCGGACGGGTCGAGTACGGCGCCCTGCGCTATTTCGATGAGGTGTGGACCAGCGACAACACCGAAGCGCTCTCCCGGGCGCGGATCCAGTACGGCACGAGCCTCTTCTATCCGGCTTCGGTCATGGGCGCGCACGTCTCGGCGGTCCCCAACCACCAGACCGGCAACCGTACACCGTTGAAGTTCCGTTTCGACATGGCGTGCGCCGGGCGCCTCGGCATGGAGCTACAGCCGCGGCAGATGGATGACGAAGAGAAGGCTTTCGCCCGGAAGGCGATCGCCTCCTACAAGGGTTACCGGGACCTCGTCCTGCAGGGGGACCTCTACCGGATCGGAACCCCCTACGACCGTTCGGGCTGCTACGCTGTGCTGTATGTTGCCAAGGACAAACGGCGGGCCGTACTCTTCACCTACTGTCTGCAATATCAGGGGCGGACCTTGCGTCCGAAATTCCGGCTCCGCGGGCTCGACCCGCAGACGGAGTACCGGATCCGGGAGCTGAATGTCGAGAAGCCCCGGTTCGGATTCGACGGCGGAACGTTCAGCGGCTCGCTGCTCGCCGAGGCGGGTCTCGAACCGGCGCTGTCGAAACTCTACGACAGCGGAGTCTTCCTGCTCGAAGCCGTCGACTCGGAACAACCGGACCAAACCGCTCCGACAGGCACAACGCCCGGACTCCGCCGGTGACCGATGCTGCGCCCCGGCCGTTTACCGTTCCTCCCGATCCCGCGTGAAGGGAAAAGCCGCTCCGCAGCCACTCATGCAGCCTATTCATCCACGTTTTAAATCCGTTCAATCATGACTACTGTTTATGGCGTGTCTGCTGCTGTCGGCCGCCTGTTCGGAGACCCGGACAGGAATGATCCACACGCCGACCCCGCCCCGGCTGGTCGGGCAGAGCGACATGCTCCGATTTGCCGCCGAACCCATCCCCACGGTCCGTATAGCATTCATCGGACTGGGGATGCGGGGTCCGGGAGCCGTCAAGCGGATGACCCACATCGAGGGTGTCGAGATCGGGGCTCTGTGCGACCTCTTGCAGGAGAACACCGCCAAATGCAACCGGATTCTGGAATCCCGGGGACTTCCGGCTGCCCGGGAATTTTACGGCGATCCCGAGATCTGGCAGGAGGTCGTCGCGCTGCCCGATGTCGACCTCGTCTACATCGCCACCGACTGGAAGAACCACGCCCGGATGGGCGTTCAGGCCATGAAGTGCGGCAAACATGTGGCTATCGAGGTCCCGGCCGCCATGACCATGGACGAGATCTGGGAGCTGATCAACATCTCGGAACAGACCCGCAAACATTGCATCCAGCTTGAAAACTGCATCTACGACTTCTTCGAACTCACCTGCCTCAACATGGCGCAGCAGGGTGTCTTCGGCGAACTGCTCCACGGAGAAGGGGCCTACATCCACAACCTGGAGGATTTCTGGGATGAATACTGGAACGACTGGCGGATGGATTACAACCGTCTCCATCGTGGAGATGTCTATCCCACGCACGGGCTCGGTCCCGTATGTCTGGCGATGAACATCCACCGCGGAGACAAGATGAATTATCTGGTATCGTTCGACACCAAGGCCGTAAACAAGCCTGCCCATATCCGCGAAAAAACCGGAGAGGAGGTCTCCGATTTCCGGAACGGAGACCATACGATGACGATGATCCGCACGGAACAGGGCCGCTCGATCCTCATCGAGCACGACGTCTCGTCGCCCCGACCGTACAGCCGGATGTTCCAGTTGAGCGGAACCCGGGGCTTTGCCAACAAATATCCCGTCAGCGGGCTCGCGCTGGCCGGTGAGGTCGTCGATCCGGAAACCGCCAAGGATCACGAAAATCTCAATGCCCACAGTTTCCTGCCCCAAGAGGTGTTCAACGCCATGATGGAGCGCTACAAACATCCCATCGCCCGCGACATCGAGGAGAAAGCCCGGCAGGTGGGCGGACACAGCGGTATGGATTTCATCATGGACTATCGTCTGATTTACTGCCTGCGAAACGGCCTGCCTCTGGATATGGACGTCTATGATCTGGCCGAATGGTGCTGCCTGATCCCGCTGTCGGAGATTTCGCTTGACAACGGCTCGGCGCCGGTCGAGATCCCCGACTTCACACGCGGCGGATGGGACCGCTACAACCGAGTGGAGTTTGCCTTGTGATACCCCCCCCGGAGTCCTTGCCGGACTCCGGGGGGGGGTCCTGCGACTTTTCCCAGCGCCGTCTGCTTGCGGAGCTGGACCACACGGGGATGGCCGTGAGCCTCGATCGGGGCGATTCGCTGGATGTCCACCCGCGCCGCAAGGCCGACATCGGACACCGTTTGTGCCGCTGGGCGTTGAACCGCGATTACGGATTCGACCTGCTGCCTTCGGGCCCGCTGTTCCGGAGTGCCGAGGGGAAAGAGGGCAGCGTGGAGGTCGCCTTTGACTATGCCGAAGGGCTGAAAACCGCTGACGGCGACGCCATCCGCGGCTTCGAACTGGCCGGAGCAGATTGCCTCTTCTACCCCGCCACAGCCACCATCCAAAGTAACCGGGTACACCTCCATTCGCCGAAGGTCCCCCATCCCGTCCATGTCCGCTACGCCTGGGCGCCCTTCACGCGGGCGAACCTCGTCAACCGGGACAACCTCCCGGCTTCGACCTTCCGGGCCGAAATCGGCACCGGAATCCCCCCGCAGCAACAGAAGTGACCGGACCTCCCGCGCCCTCGGGGCAAGGAATCCGGGTGATATGACCCGATGGAAATTGCGGAAAACCATCCAAACGAAGCGGAGGCCCGGAACAATCCGAGCCTCCGTTTTTTTGCGAAAGACGGGAGGGGCAGGCTTCCGTCAGAGGGTGAATTCATGCACGCCGCCGCCGACCGTGGCAATCGTCTCCCCGTCGATGCGGACCTCACCCGTCGTCCCGACCGGAAGGGTCACCTTCAACAAGACCTTGCCGCCCTTGCGGTGCCACTCCGAACGGATCTCGCCCCGGACCGAACGGTAGGAGGCCCCGGCCCAGTCGAGCTCCCCTACGAAGTGCGGGGCGAAAACAACGTGCCCGAATCCGGGGGCCTGCGGGTCGAAATTGATCCCCGCCAGATCGTTGACATACCAGGCCGCCACATCGCCCAGGAAAACGTGGTCGATCGAGGCGTCACGCCACTCGGGTGACAGCACCCACGTCTCGGCCAGCGTCGTGAAGCCCTGCTTGACCCACCAACCCCACGACGGAGCCTCGGTCTTCGCAGCCATCCGGTAGGCCGTCTCGACGTGTCCGTAGCGGGTCAACATTCTCAATACGGTTTTACTGCCGATCGTTCCGAAATCCAGAAAACAGTCATTGGCGACGATCATCTCATTGAGGTTGTCGGCCACCCGCTGCGCCTCCGCCTCGGGAACGATCCCCAGGTAGAGCGCCACGCCCTGCGCCGCCTGCGAACCGTTGGCATAGAGACCCCGTTCGGCATCGTAATATTTCGAGTGGATCAGATTACGCAACTCGGCAGCTTTGCGTGCGTAGCGGCTTCCGTCCCGGCCCAGAAGTTCGGCGAAGCGTGCCATCAGCACCTGATCGTAATAGTAATAGCAGGTCGAGGTATAGTCGGTCGGAGTCTGGGCGCGGTACGAGAGCCAGTCGCCGATTCCGTAGGTCACGCTCCCGTCGGCCTCCTCACGCGCGGCCAGGAAATCCAGATAACGCTCGCAGAGGGGCCACATCTTCTCGATCGGGCGCAGATCGCCGTAATAGTTGTAGAGCGTATAGGGGATGATGAAGGCCGCAGCGTCCCACACGGGGCCGATCCAGTCGTCGTAACCCCACCCGGCCGTGGGGATGATCCCCGAAATACGCCCTTCGGGGGTCTGGTTGTCGATGAAGTCGTCGAGCCACTTCTCGTAGAAGGTGATGCCGTCGTAGTTGAGCAGGGCCATCTCCAGCGCCAGGCTGGCATCGGCCGTCCAGCCGTTCTTCTCACGCTGCGGGCAGTCCGTGGGGATCGACATGAGGTTGTTCAGGTAGCTCTGGCGCGTCATCTCCCAGATGCGGTTGAGAAGCGGATTCGAACAGGCAAACTCCCCGACCGGCTCCACGTCGGTGTGCATGGCGAGCGCCGTGAGGCTCCCGGCATCCAGTTTCAGCGGGGTGCTCGACACAAGCTCCACATAGCGGAAACCGTGGTAGGTGAAATCCGGTGTCCAACGCTCCCGCTCCCCGCCGCGCAGCACGTAGGTGTCGGTCTGGAAGGCGTAGCCCGGGCGGGCGTGGAAATAGATGTCGATGTTGCGCATCTCGATTCGTCCCGAGGGCTGCAGCAATTCGCCGTGCGTCAGGGTTACGCGGGTCCCCGGCTCCCCCTCGACCGCAAGGCGGCAGACTCCCGAGATGTTGGTCCCGAAGTCGAAGACCCAGACCGTATCGCCGAACGACCGCACCTCGACGGGCGCCAGTTCGCGGGTCGCCCGGATCGGCGGCATCGCCTGCGCCTTCAGCCGCGGCGAGGGGGCTCCGACCTCCACGGCCTGCGCCCACGCAGCGTCGTCGAAGCCCGGACGGTCCCAGCCGGGGATCTCCCGCCGGGCATCGTAGGTATCGCCGCTGTAAATGTCGTTGGAGAGGTAAGGCCCGTCGGCCGAGGTCCGCCACAAGGAGTCGGAACAGACCACCTCGTGCCCACCGTCGGCGTAGTCGATATGGAGTTCGCAGAGCATCCGGGCGCGGTTGCGCCAGCGGGCATTCTCGAAATTCCACACCGAAAGGGGCTGGAGGGCGTTGTAGAAACCGTTTCCGAGGACGGCGGCAAGGACATTCTCTCCTTCGCGGAGCAGCGGCGTCACATCGTGCACCGCATAGAGATTGCGGCGGTCGTAGTGCGTGTAGCCGGGGTCGAGGCGGTTATCGGAGACGGGCTCACCGTTCAGGGAGAATTTGCCGTAGGCCGCAGCCGAAGCGTAGAGCCGGGCGCGGACGACGCCCTCCTTCACCGGGAAGGAGCGGCGGAACATCGGAGCCGGGACGCAATCGCGGCCGCAGGAGTCCGTGATCCAGCGGGCCTGCCATTCGGAGCTCTCCAGCAGGGCGGTCTCGAACGTCGCGACGGGCGAGACGAAACGCTCCCCGGCCTCATTCCAGGCCTCCACGCGCCACCAATAGGCGGTCCGGGACTTCAGCGTCCCGTCGGCAGGCATCACGACCAGCGGGCGTTCCGCGGCGATCCTCCCCGAATCCCAGATATCGGGATCGTCGAGCTTTCCGGGGTCCGTCGCCACACAAAGGCGGCAGGCGGCCTGCATGAACTCCGCTCCGCCCGCATAGGCCCACGTAAAGCGCGGCGAGGGGGTATCGACACAAAGGGGTGAGACCTGGTATTCGCAACGCAGGTCGTCGATGGCGACCCGGCATCCGCAGGAGACGGACACCAACGTCAGGCAGCCGAGCAAGAGCCCATACCCGGCTTTTCGGATCATTTCAACATTCATCGGGTTTTCGTATTTTTTGGGGATAATGGATTATTTTTTCACGTTTCGGGAACTTCGTCCACCGGCACCGCCACGGAGGGTTCGCGTCCGACCCCGAAACGGTTGCGGTACTCGACGGGCGTCATGCGCAGGTGGCGGCGGAAGAGATTCGAGAAATAGGAGGCGTCGACGCAGTTGATCCGGAAAGCGATCTCCTTGATGCTCAGCGACGTCCCCGACAGCAGGCGGCAAGCCTCCTGCAGCCGGAGCTGTTGCATGTAGCGGGCCGGGGAGATGTTCGTGTAGTCGCGGAACATCTTCCGGAACCACGAATAGCTCATGTTCACGCGCCGGGCAACCTCTTCGGGCGAGATGCCGGTCGAAAACTCCTCGCGCATGATCCGGCGGGCGCGGTCGATCTGCCCGACGATCTCCTGCGACACGAACTGGTGGTTGGCGTGGTAATACATCGCCATGCCCAGCAGCAGGTTGGCAATCCCGGCCAGGTACTGCTGATAGGAGGAGCGTTCGTCCTCGGCCACCTCGCGGGCCTTGTCGTAGAGGTCGACCATCTCCTCGCGGACCCCGACGCGGAAAATTTCGAGTTCGTCGTCGAAGAAGTCGTTGCGGAACCGCGCGTCGACGTTCGGGCCCCGGAATCCGATCCAGTACTCGTGCCATCCCGTTTCGCGGTCGGGCATGTAACTGTGCCAGCGGTTGGGGCGCAGGAGGATCATGTCCCCGGCCCCGATCGCGGTGCGTTCGCGCCGACGCCCATAGAAGACCCCCCGCCCGGAGGTGATGTAGAGCAGCTGGTAGCTCTCCAGCACGCGGCCTTTTCCAACATCAAAATAGAAACCCGAAGGGTGTCCCACCCGCGGCGGATAGACCTCGTAGCCGGGCGGCACGGTCTCACTCCCGACGGTATCGACGGTAATGCCCCACATCTGGTCCTTATCGCTGTTCACCAGATATTTATATCCGCTTTCAGGTTTCATTCACAAGGTTTTTCGGTTGGAAAAGCGGTTTTGTACCTACAAATATAGGGAAAAGTCAGGCTTCCGCAATCGCGGAATGGAACAAAGATCAAAAATCACAACTCATCCGTCATATTCCCACGTCGGAACAACAAAAAAAAGCGTTCTTTTGTAAAGACCAAACTACACGCCGAAACATGCAACCCAAACACTTCATCGCCTTCGACCTCGGGGCCACCAGCGGCCGGACGATCCTCGGCACGCTCCGTGACGGGGAGTTCGCCCTCCAGGAGCTGACCCGCTTCCCGAACGCCGTACTCCGCCTCGGCGGCCACTACCACTGGAACATCTTCTCACTCTACGAACACCTGTGCGAAGGCCTCCGGACCGCAGCCCGCGAAGGAGTCGAGATCGCGTCGATGGGCATCGACACCTGGGGCGTGGACTTCGCTTTCATCGGGCACGACGGCTCCCTCATGGGGCTCCCCTACGCCTACCGCGACCCCCACACCGACGGAATCCCCGAAGCCTACTTCTCCGAGGTGCTCTCCCGCGAGGAGGTCTATGCCGCAACGGGCATCCAGATCATGAACTTCAATTCGCTCTACCAGCTCTACGCCATGCAGCGCGAACATTCGTCGCAACTGGCCGCCGCCCGCCGACTGCTCTTCATGCCCGACGCGCTGTCGTACCTGCTCACCGGCGAGATGGTCACCGAATACACCATCGCCTCGACCTCGCAGTTGCTGAATCCCCGCACGAAACGCATCGAAGGGCGGCTGCTGGAGCGGATGGGGCTCTCGCCGGAGCTCTTTCCGCCCGTCGTCATGCCCGGGCATCGGATCGGGACCCTGCGTCCGAAGCTGGCTGCCGAATGCGGCCTGCCGACGCTGCCCGTCATCGCCGTGGCGGGGCACGATACGGCCTCGGCCGTCGCCGCCGTTCCGGCCGAAGATGAACGCTTCGCCTACCTCTCGTCGGGGACCTGGTCGCTGATGGGCATCGAGGTGCCCGACCCGGTGATCGACGAGCGGACCTTCGCCTGCAACTTCACCAACGAAGGGGGCGTGGAGGGCACGACACGCCTGTTGAAGAATATCACCGGCATGTGGCTCCTCGAACAGTGCCTCTGCCGCTGGAAGGCCGACGGCCGCGACTACTCCTACCCGGAGATCGTGCGCATGGCCTCGGAAGCCGCCCCATTCACGGCGATGATCGACCCTGACGACGCTTCGTTCGCCGCCCCGGGCGACATGCCCGCCGCGATCCGCGCCTACTGCACCCGGACGGGGCAGCAACCGCCCGCCGACGACCGCGCGATGATCCGCACGATCTTCGAGAGCCTGGCCCTCAAATACCGGCTGGTCCTCGGACGCTTCCAGCGGATCGCACCCTTCCCCATCGAACGGCTGCACGTCATCGGAGGCGGTTCGAAAAACGCCCTGCTGAATCAATTTACGGCCGATTCGATCGGGCTTCCGGTCGTGGCCGGGCCTTCGGAGGCGACGGCCGTGGGCAATCTCATGATTCAGGCCCGGGCCGCGGGGTGCGTCACGACGCTGCGCGAGATGCGCGCGCTCATCGCCCGCTGCATCCCCACCGAGCGCTTCACCCCGCATCACGACGCGGCCTGGGACGCGGCCTACGACCGCTTCCGCCGCATCACGAACAACCCCGAATAACAAACCCATAAAACACATACCGACATGAAACAGGAACAGATCACACGTGCTTATGAAATTGCCCGGGAGCGCTATGCGGCCATCGGCGTAGATACGGAGAAGGCCCTTGCGGCGCTGCAAGGCATCTCGCTGTCGCTCCACTGCTGGCAGGCCGACGACGTGACGGGATTCGAGAAGCTGGGCGGAGAGCTCACGGGAGGCATTCAGGCTACGGGCAACTACCCGGGCAAGGCGCGCAACATCGACGAACTGCGCGCCGACATCCTCAAGGCCCAATCGCTCATCCCGGGCAAGCACCGTCTGAACCTCCACGAAATCTACGGCGAATTCGGCGGGCAGTTCGTCGACCGCGACCAGGTCGAGCCGCGCCACTTCCAGGGCTGGATCGACTGGGCGAAGGCCCACGACATGAAGCTGGACTTCAACTCCACGTCGTTCTCGCACCCGAAGTCGGGCGACCTCTCGCTGGCGAACCCCGATCCGGCGATCCGTGAATTCTGGATCGAGCACACGAAGCGCTGCCGCGCCATCGCCGAGGAGATGGGCAAGGCGCAGGGCGACCCCTCGATCATGAACATCTGGGTGCACGACGGGTCGAAGGACCTCACGGTCAACCGCATGAAGTACCGCGAACTGCTGCGCGACTCGCTGGACCGCATCTTCGAGACGGAGTACACCCACATGAAGGACTGCATCGAGTCGAAGGTCTTCGGCATCGGGCTGGAGAGCTACACCGTCGGCTCGAACGACTTCTACATCGGCTACGGCACCTCGCGCGGCAAGATCGTCACGCTCGACACGGGACACTTCCACCCCACGGAGTCCGTCGCCGACAAGATCTCGTCGCTGCTGCTCTTCACCCCGGAGGTGATGCTGCACGTCTCGCGCCCGGTGCGCTGGGACTCGGACCACGTGACGATCCTCAACGACGACACGCTGGAGCTCTGCAAGGAGATCGTGCGCTGCGATGCCCTCGACCGCGTGCACATCGGCCTGGACTATTTCGACGCCTCGATCAACCGCATCGGCGCCTACGTCATCGGCTCGCGGGCCACGCAGAAGGCCCTGATGCAGGCGCTGCTCGAACCCCTCGCCCAACTCCGCGCATACGAGGCCAACGGACAGGGTTTCGAACGCCTGGCCCTGCTCGAAGAGTCGAAATCGCTGCCCTGGAACGCCGTCTGGGACGAGTTCTGCCGCCGCAACGACGTGCCCGTCGGCGAAACGTTCATCGCCGACGTCCAGCAGTACGAACGCGACGTAACCTCCAAACGCGGATAGCCCTATGGAGATCTTCATCGGTTTGCTGATCATCGCCCTCGGTTCGTTCGGGCAGTCGAGTTCCTACGTGCCGATCAACCGCGTGCGCGAATGGAGCTGGGAGAACTTCTGGATGGTGCAGGGCATCTTCGCATGGCTTCTCTTCCCGCTGCTCGGGGCTCTGATCGCCGTTCCCGCGGGGAGTTCGCTCTTCGCCCTGCTGGGCCAGGGCGGCGCCCTCCGGGCCATTGTCTACGGCGCGCTGTGGGGCGTCGGCGGCCTGACCTTCGGGCTCTCGATGCGCTACCTCGGCGTGGCGCTCGGGCAGTCGATCTCGCTCGGAACCTGCTCGGCATTCGGCACGCTGCTCCCGGCCCTCTTCGCCGGGACGGACCTCCTGCACGGCCCCGGGCTTATCCTCCTGATCGGCGTCGCCATCACGCTGGCGGGCATCGCCGTAATCGGCTACGCCGGGTCGCTGCGCGCCGCAACGATGAGCGAGGAGGAGAAACGAGCCGCCATCCGCGACTTCGCCCTCACGAAAGGCCTCGTCGTGGCCCTGCTGGCCGGTGTGATGAGCGCCTGCTTCGCCCTGGGACTCGACGCCGGAGCACCGATCAAGGCTGCGGCCGCCGCGCAGGGCGTCGCACCGCTCTTCGCCGGGCTGCCCGTCATCCTGCTCGTCACCACCGGCGGATTCGTCACCAACGCCGCCTACTGCCTCTACCAGAACGTGCGCAACCGCACCGCCGGGGAGTATCTCCGCGTCAGCCGCTCCACACTGGCCAACAACCTGCTGTTCTGCGCCCTGGCTGGCGTACTCTGGTACTCGCAGTTCTTCGGGCTGGAGACGGGCAAGAGTTTCCTCGCCGGTTCGCCCGTGCTCACGGCCTTCTCGTGGAGCATCCTCATGTCGCTCAACGTCCTCTTCTCGAACCTTTGGGGCATCCTGCTCAAGGAGTGGAAGGGATCCAGCACCCGCACGCTGGCGACACTCGCCGCGGGACTTGTCCTGTTGCTTTTCTCGATATTTTTCCCATCTTTGTTCCAATAAACCGCAATTCATGAAATCCATACTCGAAAACCGCCCGGAACTGACCCGCCGGGTCGAAGAGGTGGCCGAAGTGGCCGGATACCTCTGGCAAAAGGGCTGGGCCGAGCGCAACGGCGGCAACATCACGATCAACGTCACGGAGTGCATCGACAACGAGATCCGCGCCCTGCCGCCCCTCAGCGAGCCGATTTCGTTCGGCATGACCCTGCCCCGGCTCAAAGGTTGCTACTTCTTCTGCAAGGGCACGAACCGCCGAATGCGCGACCTGGCCCGCCGCCCGATGGAGAACGGTGCGGTGATCCGTATCCTCGACGACGGAGCCTCCTACGAAATCGTCGCCGACCATCCCGTGCGCCCGACCTCCGAACTGGCGTCGCACCTGGCCATGCACGAGCAGATGCTCGCCGCGGGAAATGGCTACCGCGCGGCGATCCACACCCACCCGATCGACCTCGTGGCGATGACCCACAACCCGGCCTTTCTCGAAAAGGACGTGCTGACCAACCTTCTGTGGTCGATGATCCCCGAGACGCGGGCCTTCTGCCCCAAGGGCCTCGGAATCGTACCCTACGCCATGCCGTCTTCCGTGGAGCTGGCCCGGGCAACGATCGAGCAGTTGAAGGAGTACGACGTGGTGATGTGGGAGAAGCACGGCGTCTGTGCCGTGGGGCCCGACGTCATGGAGGCCTTCGACCAGATCGACGTCCTCTCGAAATCGGCCCAAATCTACCTCACGGCCAAGTCCATGGGCTTCGAACCCACGGGCACGACCCCCGAGCAGATGGACGAGCTCAAAAGGGCGTTCAACCTCTGATCCTCCCGGCCCGGCGGCGGCAGAAGGGCGGCCCGCCGGAAACGGCTCTCCGTCCCGAACCCGCGAAACCGCCCGGTCCCCACGAAGCGGTCCGGTCCCCGCGAAACCGCCCGGTCCCTACAAAACCGCCCCCGCAGGAAGCTGCGGGGGCGGTTGTTTTCAGAATGGCCGGGAGCTGGATTACTCCTTCACAAGCGCGATTTCGTCGATGCAGAAATAGGAGGGATCCTGCGTAATGTCAATACCCGCCACCTTGAAGACCAGTTTATCGACGGCTCCCAACGAGGCCAAATTCACCTTGCGCCATCCGGCGAGCTTCGTCGAACCCGAAATCAACGTCTCGGTCGTCGAACCCACTTCGGAGTCACCCTTCCATCCGGTGATCTTCACCTGGAACAAGTCGTCCTCTTCGCCCTGGAACCAATTGTAGACATAGGTCGAATTGGCGATGTAGAGGTGATCGATAACCCGGGGCTGCGCAAGGGTGAAGGTCGGATAACCCGATTTGCTCATCCCGGCAGGATATCCCTCCGAAGGGGTATTCGAGTCGTAGCAGACGGCATAGGTCGGCGTATTGTTGGCACCGCCTTCGGCCCATACGGAGAACTGCTGCTTCGTGGCGCTGGCGGCCGACTGCATGTCGGGCATGGCAGCCACAGCGATTCCGTTCCAGTAGTCAAAACCGGAAGCATAGTAGGAGAGGAATTTCACCGATCCGTCGGCGGTCATGAAGAGCGGACCGTCGTAATCGGCCGTCGTGGCGTACTCCTTGCCGCAGTAGACGGAGGAAAAGGTGAAGTCGGCGTATCCGGCCCCTTCATAGAGGCTCATGGTGACGCTTTTCAGCGCAATTTCTTCGCCGTTGACATCGACCATGTGTTCCGAGGGTTCGAAGGAGATAAGATCGTACTGCCCGTCAGGATCCGGATTCTTCTCGTCATCTTTCGAACAGGCGGCCAGGGCGGCAACACACAGCACCGCCAGAAAAACGTGTGGGAAAAGTTTCATAGCAATATGTTTTAAAAAGTCTTACTCTTTCACGAGCGCGATTTCGTCCAGGCAGAAGTAAACCGGATCGAAATCCTTGTTGGGATTGATGCCTTCGGGCGCGAAGGTCAGTTTGTCGACCTGGCCCAGCGCCGAGAGATCGACCTTGACCCATCCGGCCTCGACCGTGCTGTTCTTCACCAGCGTCACATCCACCGTACCGGTCTGTACATCCTTCAGCGACCCGGTGATCCGGAACCCGAACGTGCGGTCCTTGGCGGCCATAGCATCGTATTTATAATAGGAATCGAGCATCGTCGAGGGAGCCATGTACAGATAGGCCACCGTGCGGGGTGTTTTGGCGAATTCAATGACCGGCGCGGAGTATGCCCCGCCCATCATGCCGTTGCAGTAGGCCACGGCAAAAGTGTTGCCCGAATTGGCCCCCGACTCGGCATAGACCGAGAACTGATTGGCGTAATCGTATGCCGTCGCCGTCGTATTGCAGTTCCGCGACAGCACGAAGCCGCCCCACGTATCCATCTGAGTGCCCCAGCCGGTGCAGTCGCAATAGTAGGAGCCGAACCAGACATTCTCATCGGCGGTGGAGAAGAGCGGACAGTCGAGTTCCAGGCCCATGATCGCTTCGGGGTCACCGTACTCGGCCGCATAGGGTTTTGCCCAGAAAACCTGGTGATGGGTCCCGGCAGCACTTCCGCCGACCACCTCGATATCGCCCAGTGTGACGGCTTTGCCTTCGAGGTCTTTCAACCCTTCACCCTCCTCGAAGGAGATGATGTCATACTCCACGGCGGGCGTCGGCTCGACAACCTGTACGGTGCAGGTCGCCGACACGCTGCCGCAAACGGCCTTGACAACCGCCGTACCCGGCGCTACGGCCGTCACCAGACCCGTTTCCGAAACCGTGGCCACGGTCTCCTTGTCCGAGCTCCATACCACCGGATCCGTCGTATCGGCCGGAGCGGGCGTCGCCGTCAGTTGGAGGGTCTCCCCCACCGCGAGGTCCTTTTCCGTGACATCCAGCACGACGGCCGTCGCCGGAACCGAAGCATTCCCGTTGTCATCTTTCGCACAGCCGACAAAAGTCAGCACCGCCACCAGCACAAAGGCCGAAGCAAATAGAAATCGTTTCATGGTCGTTTGGTTTACAATAAATGTATAAAAACAAAAAATCCGGTCCCGGACCTCCCGAGATCGAATCCTCCGTTTTCGCCGTATCACACCAAACGCCAGCCGTTTTTCTTGCGGCCCGAGGCCGAAATCCACGATGCTCCGTTCTCCGCAGATGCGCTCGAAAAAGATTCTCCCCTCCCGGGAAGCTGCAAGGCAGGTCTTCTGGCTCATCCCTGTCGCAACGCCTTCCCGGTCCTGCGAGGACCAGTGGCAGCGTGTTGCGGCAATCAGCGGGACTTACAGCAGCGGGAACTGCTGCCGACTTTCACGGCATTCCCTTTTCATCACGCAGAGTCCCACAACCTTCTGCATACTCAATTGCATACTCGGCATGGGCCCTTTGTGAACCTTGGCGGTGCAAAGTTAGAAAATAAATTCGTATCTTTGCAACCGCTAAACCAAAAAACACGAAAATCATGAAGCACGCTTACGTGTTCCCGGGCCAGGGCGCCCAGGCCGTCGGGATGGGCAAGGACCTCTACGACAACGTTCCCGAAGCAAAGGAACTCTTCGAGAAAGCCAACGAGATACTCGGATTCCGCATCACGGACATCATGTTCGCCGGAACGGACGACGAACTCAAGCAGACGAAGGTCACCCAACCGGCCGTTTTCCTCCACTCGGTGATCATGGCCAAGGCCCTCGGTGTAAAACCCGATGCCGTTGCCGGACACTCGCTGGGTGAATTCTCGGCGCTGGTCGTTGCCGGAGCCCTCTCGTTCGAGGACGGCCTGAAACTCGTCTCGAAACGTGCCATGGCCATGCAGGCCGCCTGCGAGGCACAGCCCGGCACGATGGCCGCCATCCTCGGTTTGGACGACAAGACCGTCGAGGAGATCTGCGCCTCGGTCGACGGCGTGGTCGTAGCCGCCAACTACAACTGCCCGGGGCAGCTGGTGATCTCGGGAGCCGTGGAGGCCGTAGAGGCCGCCTGCGAGAAGGCCAAGGCAGCCGGAGCACGCCGCGCCCTGCGCCTGCCGGTCGGCGGGGCGTTCCACTCGCCGCTGATGGAGCCCGCCAAGCAGGAGCTCGAAAAGGCCATCCATGAGGCTCCGTTCCAGACCCCCTCGTGCCCGATCTACCAGAACGTCGACGCCAAACCCTACACCGATCCCGCCGCCATCAAGGCCAACCTGATCGCCCAGTTGA
The DNA here is from genome assembly GCA_944321755.1 of uncultured Alistipes sp. Classification (GTDB taxonomy): domain Bacteria; phylum Bacteroidota; class Bacteroidia; order Bacteroidales; family Rikenellaceae; genus Alistipes. The sequence goes on along the minus strand of CALUMM010000024.1, from coordinate 467 downwards.
CGGCTCCGGTGCGCTGGACCTATATCGTCAAGAACATGCTGGCCGACGGCGTGACGGAGTTCACCGAGCTCGGCCCCGGCACGGTGCTCCAGGGTCTGATCCGCAAGGTCGACGCCAACGCCACCGTCGAGTCGAAATCGACGCTGTAACCCCCTCACGGGAGCGGGATTGTGTGCAATCCCGAGAAAAGGGTCCGGTGCCAATTCCAGGGGGGGGGTAAGTGGTTCTGCGGACGAAGCGTCCCGAATGCCATGGCTGCCGCCCGGACAACGCACCCGTCCTGCCCAAAAAAAATAACGACCTGGTATTCAGGTCGTTATTTTTTTATTGTCCTTTTAGGCAGAAAATTTATTAAATTACTTAAAAAGTTATTGCATTTTTTAATTTAAGTCGCTATATTTGCATTGTTACTTAAAAAACAGCCTGGAAGGATGACATCACTCACCGAATTTTTCAACAAACACGAA
>CALUMM010000023.1 GCA_944321755.1 uncultured Alistipes sp. | reverse complement strand
GTCCAGAAGCGCTGGGTGCGGACCACCGACGGCAAGCAGATGCTCACGTGGGTGATCCTCCCGCCCGACTTCGACCCCGCGAAGAAGTACCCGACGCTGCTCTACTGCCAGGGAGGCCCCCAAAGCGTCGTCTCGAACGGCTGGAGCTACCGCTGGAACTATCAGTTGATGGCCGCCCAGGGCTACATCGTCGTGGCACCGAACCGCCGCGGCCTGCCCTCCTTCGGGCAGGAGTGGCTCGACCAGATCTCGGGCGACTACTCCGGGCAGAACATCCGCGACTACCTCTCGGCCATCGACGACGTGGCCCGGGAACCGTGGGCCGACGAATCACGCATGGGATGCGTCGGAGCCTCCTACGGCGGCTATTCGGTCTTCTTCCTGGCCGGATGCCACGAGAAGCGCTTCAAGGCCTTCATCGCCCACTGCGGGATCTTCAACTTCGAGTCGATGTACGGCGAGACCGAGGAGCTCTTCTTCATCAACAACGACTACGGTGGCCCCTACTGGGACAAGGAGAACGCCACGGCGCAACGCTCCTACGCCAACTCGCCGCACAAGTTCGTGACGCGCTGGGACACCCCGATCCTGATCTTCACCGGCGAAAAGGACTTCCGCATCCCCTACACGCAGTCGCTCGAAGCCTTCACCGCCGCCCGCGTGCGGGGCATTCCGGCCCGGCTCGTGGAGTTCGAGAACGAGGCGCACCAGGTCTTCAAGCCCCAGAACTCGATGGTCTGGAACCGCGAATTCTTCGGCTGGCTCGACCGTTACGTCAAAGGGGCCGAATAGGGACTGAATAGGGGCCGGACCTACCGGACCTGCCGGACCTGCCGGACCGAAAGTCGGACATGCAGCCATTCCTCCGGGAAAAGCGGGCAACGGCTTCGGAATCCGCCTGAGTCCGGTCCGGAAATCTGTCCCGACCCCCTCGACTTCGGAGCCTCCGGCCCCGACCCTCTCCCGAAAATCTTCGGCCCCGGGAATCTCCCGAAAACCCCGAAAAAGCCCCTCCGACAAGTGTGTGTCGGAGGGGCTTTTTGCGTGCAATCCGACGAAACCGCGACAGGAAAAAGCGCCCGGTTCGTGATGAAAAACAGGCCGTTCGTTGAATTTATTTCGGGATCTCGGACTCCGAACCTATTTTTGCAGGCATTCAGATAAAAGAATTCGTGCATGATGAAACATTGGACAACCCTGCTTCTTCTGCCGCTGCTGTGCGCCGCCTGTTCGAAAAACACGGACGAGGCGACCGATCCGGCAACAAGAAGCATCGAGGTGGCCATCGGTTCGGGTCCGCGACTCGACATCCGGCCCCAATCCACGACCCGCACCGAACTCGGAGACGACGGTGTGAGCGTCAAATGGCAGACAGGTGACCGGCTCGCACTCTGGGCCGTAAACTCCGCCGCTCAAACCGTAGTCGACGCCGCGGCCTTCAGCCTCTACCACTATAATGCGACCTACAACTCGGCCAGCTTCCGCGGCAGCATCCCGCAGATGGCCGAGGAGACCTATACTTATTATGCCGTGTCGCCCGTTCCGGCCTCGACCGAGGGCCTGCGGGCCAGCTACGACATCCCGGCCGTGCAGGACGGAGCGTTCCACGGCGAGTGGGACGTGATGGTGGCCACGCCGATCGAGGGGGCCGACGCCCTGCGCGAACACGACAAGAAGGATGCAAGCGGCATCAGCGACAACACGGATATCGTCAACCTGCAGTTTGCGCACAAGATGCATGTCCTGAAGATCGCCATTCCGCACAACGACCTCGGGGAACCGGTCTCGGAGATCGTGCTGACCTTCCCGACACCTGTCGTGGGGCGTCTGACGGTGGATGCCGCCAACCCCGACGCCGCGGCCGAACTGAGCGAGTCGAGCAACACGCTGACCCTGCGTTTTGCGGAGCCGAAGGATGTCGGCGCCGAGGTCTACGCCCTGATTGCCCCCGTCACGCTCGAAGAGGGGCAGGAGGTTTCGATCGTGGCGTCGAGCTCGGCCCTTGAATCGGAGGAGCGGACCTTCGCCCCGGCCGACCGGACCTTTGCCGCCGGTCACACCACGCCGATCAACTACAACATTCCGGCAGCGGCAGAGCAGCTCACGCAGTTGGTCTTCACCCTCACGGAGACGGGCGTCAACACGCTGGGCGAGGCGATCAACACCTTTACGGTGACGGCACCCGAGGGCTGGAGCTTCGAGGACGGCAGTCAGAGCCGTACGTTCGACGTCACGGGCACGGGCGACTATACGGTTCGCTTCCGGGGCTACACGAACCCGACACAGGAGATGCCCGGATTCCAGGTGACGTACGATTCGGAGCACGCCCTTCTGACCGAGACCTTCACCCTGCCGGCAGTAACCGCAGGAGCCGTGAACCGCGTCGCCAGCTTCCGCGTGCCATATCTCTTCGAGGAGGATTTCAGCGGTATCGAACAAACTCGTGAAAGCGAAAATACAGAACTTTTGACGGACTACAACCTCGCAGACTGGGGAGCATCTCGCTATTCAATGGCACCCGGCAGACTAGCTTGTGCTGTCTGGATTGCGTCAAGTACAGAGGGAATTTTCGGTGGCTCACACTGCGGAAGGCTCGATTCACCTGTTTTACCACTCAAAAAAAGCGCCAACATTGAAGTTTCATACAGCATCGGGGGTTCCCGAGTAAGTGGAGCAGCATTCCTCGGTACTTCCTATTGGGTTTCGGTCTGCCAGTTCGGAACGGAAACCAATCCGGCCTCCTTCCCAATATCCGGAGAAGAGAATGTTCCTACCAATCTGATTGAAACATTCCGCCCGGACATCGGAGGCAGCATGACTGAATCTCTGCCAACACCACCCAAACAGTATACAATATACAATGTTGAAGTTGGAACTCGTTTGAGTTGGAGGTGCACTTATGAAATGGAATCCAGTACAGGTTCCTCTCCTACATTGACACGTAAAACCCTTTATCTGTATCTGGACGACATCCGTGTATCCATCGCCCAATAACGACCGCCATGAACATGAAAAATATTCGGATTCTTCTCCTGGCAGCGGCGGCCGTCGCAGCCGGAGGATGCGCCAAAAATGAGACCCCCGCAAACGGCGAAGGCTACGGAACCCTCCGTATCGACTGCCGCACCGACGCCCTGATCACCACACGGGCCCAAATCGCCGTTACGCCGGTCCCGACCGCCGGGGAGCTCGCCCTCACGATCTCCGGAACGGATTACTTCCAGACCTGGGAGAGCCTCGCCGCATTCAACGACGCGGGCGAAACGCTCCCGGCCGGAACCTACACCGCAACCCTCTCCTACGGAGATCCGAAGGCCGAAGGGGTCGGCAAACCCTATTACTACGGAACGAAAAACATCGAAATCGTCGCCCGCCAAAGCGTCGAGGAGACCATTCCCGTACAGATCGCCAATGCCCAGGTGCTCGTCACGGCCACGGAAGCGTTTCTGAACTATTTCCATGACGCGACCTTCACCGTCACCACCTCCGCCGGGAACCGCTTTACCTTCACGCCCGGTGCCGAAACGGCGGACGAAGCGGTCTTCGTCGAGGCCGGTTCGAAGTTGACCCTCACGGGTACGGCCAAGCTCCAGAGCCAGACCGGCACGGCCTTCGACCGCAACTACACCTTCCCCGAGCAGACGCTCGAACAGGCTGTCGCCCGCACGCGCCATACGTTCCTCTTCGATGCACAGAACAGCGGAAGCGCCTCGGTGACGATCAATCTCTACGACGAATACCTCGATGAACGCACGTTCGACATCGAGCTGAACGACAACGCCGAAGAGGAAACCAACGCATAAAAAACGACACGAGATATGAAAACCTTTACCGGATTATTTACGACCTTGAGTCTGGGAGCCCTCCTGCTGACGGGCTGCGTAAACGAGGAACCGCCCTACAAAAACGCGGGAAACGGAACGACAGATTCCGCAACGACAGGCTTCCTGAGCGGAGCGATGAGTCTGCGCGTGATCTACGACACCGAGACCGACACCCAGCCCGACGATACGCAGGACGAGACCCAAACTCCGCCCTCCACGCAAGCTTCGACCCGTGCGGTGACCGAAACGGATGACTACCTCGTCCAGATCGTCAACACGGACGATCAGAAGTCGCATTTCGACGGCACCTATGCGGAGCTGCAGGCAGAACTCGCGGCCGGTCCCAAGGAGTTGCCGGTCGGCAACTATACGCTGACGGTCTGCTCCCACCGCACGGAGGAGATTCAGGCTGCGGCCTGGAACGCCCCGGTCTACGGCACGACCTACACCTTCTCGATTACGAAAGGGGCCACCACCCCGATCGAGGAGATCGTCTGCACGCTGCAGAACATCAAGGTGACGCTGCTCTGCTCGGCAGACCTGGCCGACCAGCTCACCGACGATACCAAAGCCACCATTTCGCTCGGAAGTGCCTCGCTGGAGTTCTCGAAAGAGCACTGGGATGGGCTGCAGGCCGCCTTCTTCATGCCTGCGGCCGAGGAGAACGAGCTCGATTTCGAACTCTACGGCGCATTCACCGACGGCGGTGAAACGAAGAAGCTCTTCAGCAAGACAATCTCGGGCGTCAAGGCCGGACAGTGGCGCAAAATCGAACTGGTAATCGCCTACGCCGACCAGGGAGAGATCAAGTTCGACATTCAGGTCGACAACTTCGTGCTCGACGACACGATCACCATCAACGGTACTGACGGACTCTGGGAGGAGGTCTTCGAGGAGGGCGGAGGCGAAGAGCCCGGTGAAGCCCCGACGATCGTCATGCAGGACTGGGACATCGCGCAGCCCTACGTCATGGAAACAGACAAACCGGTACATGTTGACATCACGGCTCCGAACGGTGGCATCCAGTCGCTGCTTGTGCGGATCGAATCCAGCAGTTTGGAAGAGATTCTTGCCACGATGCCAGCTCTGACGGGTGAATTCGACCTCTGTAAGATCGACGCTGAAAGCGATGAGGGTCAACTGCTGAAAGGGGCTGTTGGCTTCCCGGTCGGCGATGAGGTCAAGGGACAAACGAGCACCTTTTTCGAAATCTCCTCCGAGATCATCGGCCTGCTCAACGGAATGGGCAATCCGGGTGAGAGCCACCAATTCCATCTTAAAGTGATCGATCCCGCGGGCGGGGAGGCTTCGGCCACGCTGACCCTTGTAAGACCAACTGAAGAGTAGCCATGAAACGCCTGTACAGATATTTGTTCCCGGTGCTGGGACTCGCCGTTGCGGGATGCTCGGAGAGTTCCCAACCGCTCGACGCCGCAGGCGCCTCGGGAACCCTCACGATGAAGGTCTCGACCCGTTCGGATGCGGCGGCTGACGACGCTTACGATCCGATGGAGCACCTGACCGTCTACCTCTACAACAGCGACGGGAATCCGATCCGCAAATACTCCGCAAAGGAGGACCTTCCGGAGCGTCTGGAACTCCTGGCCGGAGAGTACCGCGTGACGGTGGAGGCCGGCGAAGAGGTTGCCGCCTCGTTCACCCAACGCCTCTACAAAGGCGAGGAGTCCTTCACCGTAACTCCCGGGGTGAATACACCCGTCGAGGTGAAGTGCACCCTGCAGAATACGGCTGTCGCCGCGGTTTTCGACGGCACCATTCCCGAAAATTTCGGCACGAACTTCGAGGTGCGGGTGATGCCAGGCGCCACGTATGACGAGAGCCGGGCCGACGACGCCTCGACGCTCCGCTACACGGAGGCCGCCACGGGCTACTTCACGCTCGACGAAGGGGTCGATGCCCTTTCGTGGCAGTTCAGCGGCACGCAAAACACGCTCGGAACGGTGACGAAAACGGGTTCCATCCCCGACGTCCGGAACCCGGGGAAATACACGTTGACGTTCCGCTACTCGCCCGATCTGCCGGGATTCATCGAGGCCGTTGCGATCCGCGTGGACGACTCGACCGACGACTTCGACGACACGATCATCTGGAGCCCCGACCCGACGATCGAGGGCGACGGTTTCGAGATGTCCGAGACGCAACAGTATCAGGGCGGCGAAAAGCGCTTCCTGATCACGACCGTCAAACCGATGACGGCGGCGACGCTGACCTTCGACGGAAAACCGTATGATCTGTTGGCGGCGATTTCGGCTCCCGCAGCAGGCCTTGCCGTGGAGCAGACGGCCGAAAACGCCCTCACCGTGACCCTCTCCGACGACTTCTTTGCCGGATGCACGGGCGGCGACCACACGCTGCGTTTCGAGGCTTCGGACAACGGCGGCGGAAACGGCGATGCGGAGTGCATCTTCGCGCTGCAGGGAATCATAACGCCCTCGGAGGCGGATTACGACCTATGGCGGAATACCGTCACGCTGCGCGCCCGGGTATTCGACGCGGGAGCCTCGGCAGTCACCTTCGGACTGCGTTCGAAAGCAGGGGAATGGCAGGAAGTGGTCGGCACGAACTCCGGCGACGGCTACTGGACAGCCTCGCTCGGCGCCGAATGGGTGGAGTCGACCAACGAAAACGGACAGACCATCTACACGCCGAAGGCCGGGACGGGCGTCTGGGCCGAAGGCGAGTACGAGTGCCGTGCGGTGATCGGCGAACAGGAGAGCCTCGCGTCGTTCACGACGGCCGGAGGCCAGAGCATTCCCGGAGGCGATATGGAGGACGGTTCGATGAGCTGTTTCTCGATCAACAACCAGACGACCGCCTTTTGGGGCAGCGGCAACAACAACTACATGAGCGCCATCATCGGCGATCAGTTGACCCGTCTGTGCACACAGCAGGAGAAGGACGGTTCGAAATGCGCCCTGCTGGCCACACAGACCGCCGGAGGAATGATGGCTGCCGGCAATCTCTTCTCGGGGACCTTCGTCAAACCCTCGACGCAGGGAACCGTCGGGTTCGGGAAGGATTACGACTGGCAATCTCGCCCCAAGGCCCTGCGGCTGAAATACCACGCAACGATCGGCACGGTCAACATGACCAAATACAAGGACGAGAACGGCAATGACCCGATCGCCTCCGGACAGCCCGACCGCGCAATCATCTACGTAGCCATCGTCGACTGGGATGCCCCGCACAATGTTTCCTCGGGTCTGAGTGCTCCAAGCGGCATGTGGGACCCCTCCACAGCAACAAGCCAGCCGGAAGGTCCGATCATCGGCTACGGACGCTTTGTGATCACCGAATCAACGTCCAGCGACGAAATGGTCAATAAGGATCTCGAAATCTACTACTACGACAAAGTGACCAAACCTTCAAAATCCTACAAGATCGTGATCTCCTGTTCGGCGAACATGTACGGCGACTATATGAACGGATGCAGTACCAACCGGCTCTACGTCGACGACTTCCAGTGGGTTTACTAACGACAAAACGCAAAACGATGCGCACAACACTCATCCGCCTGCTGCTCCTCGGAGCGAGCCTTACGGCAGCCTGCGGCTCACTGCACGCCCAGGAGTCTGCCCCGGCCCCGCAGGCCGCAGACAGCTCCGCCGTTCACCGCCCCCTGACCATCAACGAGATGCGGAAGCGGCGCGGCCTGACCGACACACACAACCTCTTCGTCCCGAAAGGCCAGTGGGTATTCGGCGGTACGGCCTCCTATTCGACCCACACGAACAAAAGCTATCAGTTCCTGATTATCGAGGGAATCGACTCCAAAGGCTATACCTTCAAGGTCAGCCCCATGATCGCCTATGCCTTCCGCAACAACATGGCACTCGGAGGACGGTTCATCTACTCGCGTTCGCTGCTCAAACTCGACAAGGCCGCCATCAACTTCGGGGATGAAGGCTCCAACGTAAGCCTCTCAGCCCAGGACTACTACGCCCTGCAGCATTCCTATCAGGTCGCAGCCATCTGGCGGCAGTACATCCCCCTGGGCCGCAGCAAGCGATTCGCACTCTTCAACGAAATGTCGCTCGCAGGAGGAGGAACCGAAGCCCGCTTCGCCAACGGTTCGCCCGTGAAGGGAACCTACGAAACGGGATACACCCTCTCGCTGGGTATCTCACCCGGAATCATCGCCTTCGCCACAAACAACATGGCCGTCGAGGTGAATGTCGGCGTGATGGGTATCACGTTCAACCACTCCGAACAGGTCCACAACCAGGTCACCGTGGGCGAACGCAACCTCAGCCAGATGAATTTCAAGGTCAATATCTTTTCGATCGGCCTCGGCATGGCCTTCTATCTCTAAACCCGGTACGTCATGAAACGATCCATACTTCTTCTGATTACGCTCTGCCTGACGCTTCCGGCAGCGGCGCAGCACGTCTCCGGGAACCCGACCCAACCGGCAACACCTGCGGCTGAAACCCCGGCGCAGTTCGAACCCGGGAAAGCCGAAACCCCGGCAACGACCGTAAACCGCACAACGCCCCAACCGACCGTTTCCGAAAAAACGGACAGCCTGCAAGATGCGGTCAAGGCCGTTTCCGAAAAGGCGGACAGCCTGCAAAAAAACAGCCCGTCGGCCACAATTGCCGCCGCACCGGCCAAAAAGGCCCCGAAACAACGCTTCCTGCCCACCCGCCGACGCATCGACCGCGAAATCAACAGACTCAAGTTCGCCTACAAGGGTGAGGTGATCATGGGCCTGACAGCCTCCTACGGCACGCTGTCGAGCGACGACACGGATGTCCTGCTTATCCTCGACAACATCAATGCCGACGGTACGGTCGCCACCGTGAAGCCCTTTATCGGATACTTCTACCGCGACAACCGCTGCCTGGGCGCCCGCTTCGGCTACAACTACATGAGCGGTACGCTCGACAAGGGCGCCATCTTCGACCTGGGCGAAAACAACGACGTCTCACTCAACATCCCCTACCTCGACTTCAACAGCAACAACTACTCGTTCGGAATCTTCCACCGCTCCTACGCCGGGCTCGATCCCAAAGGGCGTTTCGGACTCTTCGCCGAGTTCGAACTCTCGGTATCGAAAGGTTCGTCGAGATTCGCCTACGAGTCCGAAGGAAAGGTAAAACAGACCTACAGTGACAATACGCAGCTCAAATTGGCGTTTAATCCGGGAGCGGCGGTCTACATCTTCCCGAATGTCTGCGCGACCCTCTCGTTCGGACTCGGCGGAATACAGTACACCTCCGTCACCCAGAAGGACGAACTGGGAAACAAGATCGGAACCCGTGAGGCCTCGAACATGAAGTTCAAACTCAACATCCTGGCTATCAACATCGGTATGACGATCCACATGTGGGACAAGAAAAAGCAATAACGCATGAAACGACTCCTTGCCTATCTGCTCTTCGCGGGAGCGACGCTCCCGGGGATGTCGTGCATCGACAACGACCTGCCCTACCCGACCGTGGAGGTCGCCATCAACAACGTGCAGGGCGAAGGCTTCACGCTCGCGGGCATCGACGCAACGACCCGCACCGTGACCCTCGCACTCGACGAAGCCACCGACATCCAAAACGTGCACATCGAAGAGGTGACCTACTCCGTCACCCCGCACAATACGAACATCGACCGGCAGATCTTCCTCGACAACATCCGCCCCTCGCGAGAGGTGACCGGGACGTTCGACCTGCGCACCCCCCTCTACGTCACCCTGACGCTCTACAAGGATTACGACTGGCAGATCGTCGCCTCGCAGACCATTCCGCTGAGTTTCCAGGTCGAGGGACAGATCGGAGCCCCGGAATTCGACCTCGACAACCGCATCGCCACGGCCTATGTCGCCAAGGATGCCGACCGCAGCCGGGTGACGATCTCCGAGCTCAAACTCGGACCCGCCTCCACGGAGACGGTCACCACAACCTACTCCCCCACGATGGAGGAGCTCTCGACCATGGATTACAGTTCGCCCGATGCGGCGGACCCCACGCTCGGAACCCCCCACTTCGTGGATGTCACCTGCCACGGACGCACCGAACGCTGGGTGCTCTACATCCTGCCCACGGACAAGACCGTCTCGACCGAAGCCTGTGACGCCTGGTCGGGCGTCGTCTGGCTCCGCGGTTCGGGCATTGCCGGGCAGGAGATGGGCTTCCGCTACCGGGTCGGCACCGAGGGCGAATGGTCCGAGGTCCCCGATGTGGAGATCAATGGCGGAACCTTCTCGGCCGCCTTCACCGCCGAACCCCTGACGACCTACCAGTTCAAGTCCTACTGCGGCAGCGACGAGAGCGACCCCACGACCGTCACCACCGAAGGGGTCCAGCAACTCCCCAACAACGGCATGGAGGAGTGGTCGAAACCGGGCAAACCGTGGCTGCTCTACCTTTCGGATGAAGCAGGACAGCCGATCTCCCCCTTCTGGGCCACGGGTAACAACGGCTCGACGACCATCAGCGACAAGGACAACGTTACAACCCCCGATGAGACGACCGTCCGGCCTGGCTCCACGGGGACGAAATCGGCCAAACTCGCCAGCACCAACGTGCTGGGGATCAAACTGGCCGCCGGAAACATCTTCACGGGAGAGTTCGCCACCACCATAGGCACGAACGGAATCGTGAATTTCGGACGTCCCTTCACGCTGCGCCCCACGGCCCTGCGCGTCTGGATGAAATACGACTGCGGGAAGATCTCCTCCGTCGGCGCCAGCCAGCCCGCCGGGGAGAACCTCCAGAAAGGCGATCCGGACAACGGTTCGATCTACATCGCACTCGGAACCTGGACCAAGGAGAAGTACGGCATGGGCAAGGACGGAGCCGGCATGACAAACGGACAGCCCTTCGGTTCGGACGACTGCCCGGTGAGCATCGACACGCGCGACGTGAAGACCTTCTTCAACCCCAAGGCCGAAGATGTGATCGGCTACGGCGAGCGGATCTTCAAGGAGAGCGTCGGCGAATGGACCCAGATCACCATCCCGATCGAGTATGTCGCCACGGACAGGAAGCCGACCCATATCATCGTGGTCTGCTCGGCCTCGCGATGGGGTGACTACTTCACCGGCAGTGCCCAGAGCGTCATGTGGGTCGACGACTTCGAGCTCCTCTACACTCCCCTGAAATAGACGGGCAAACCTCCGGAGAATAAGACCGCTCCTTCTCCGGATACAAAAAAAGCAGCGCTTCGGAAAGAAATCCGAAGCGCTGCTTTTTCATATCTGTCGGGGATTACCTCCCGGCAATGCGACAGTACTTGTCGTAGCGTCCTATCACGTCGTCCACATAGGCGAGCGTCTGGCGGCTGCCCGTAAAACGTCCGCACTTGACGACTTCATTTTCATAGTATTCGGGCTGGGCCTTCAGGGTCAGGTAGCGGGCCACAACCTCCCACGAATTGGGATTCTCTCCGTGCAGGCGGGCCAGCCGGCGTGCATCGGTCACATGTCCGATCCCGCTGTTGTACGAGGCCAGCACGATACTCATGCGGTCCTTCTCGGGAGTGCTCTCCGGAAGCCGCAGCGTCGACTGGATCTCCGTCATCAGCTTGTTGGCCAGCCAAACGTTGGTCTCGGGGTCCGAAACCCGGTCGAGCGGGACCTCGAAGTGGCGGGCTACCGAAGGCATGATCTGCATCAGCCCCCGGGCCCCGCTGCGCGAGGTGATGTCGGGCGTAAAGCGCGACTCGTGGTAGGCAATGGCGCTCATCAGGCGCCAGTCATGCCCCTCCTGCTCGCTGACCCGGCGGATCAGGGTGTCGTAGGCCGAAATGACACATCGAGGTTCCTCACTCCGGGGCGCATAGGCGTCGGTTTCGGCCATCTGGTTCAGCACATCATCCGTCACGGGTGTGCCGAAATGGGCGTTAAAGCCGTAAAATGTCGTTAGAATGGTTAAGAACGCAAACGTTAAAACCGTTTTTTTCAGCATAAAAGGTTGTTTTGCGGGCAGCTTACTCCGCGCAGAACAGCACGCTAATCATAGAATCCCCACGAGATACCGATCTTGAACATCCCCGGGTTGAGCGGGTAGCGGGCTGCCGAAAAATACTCTCCGTTTCCGAACAGTCCCTTGTTCACATGCTGATATTTCAGGAATATCCGCATTCTCTTCCACTTCGCCATCACGAAGGCATCCATGTAGGGATAGTTCCCCACCTCCTCTTCGCGCTGGTTGTAGTACACCGACAGTGCCGGATTGTAACCGGGCGCATAATATCGCGTATTATAGCGACCGTCCAGACCGATCTGCAGGCGCAGTACGTCGCGCACGACCCAAAACTCGTAGTAATACGACAGGAAGGCGCTCAAAAGCGGAACGGGTATAACTTCTTGATCCGTGCTCCACTGCAACAATACCCTGTGGTCCAAATGAAATCCGCCGAAACGGAAATCCTTGCGGGCATACACGCTCGTGAGGCTGACGTTTCCGTCGTGCTGGGCGACGTTGCTGTCCGACGCATAATAGATCTTGTCGGTAACGACTCCCTGCCAGGCCCCCGCTTCGAATGCGTAGTCGGGAACCGAAAACCTGACCTCCAACCGAGTCTCATTCTCCTTGTTCAAAGGAGTGTTCCATATATAATGGTTCGAGAATAGATTCTCCTGCCAGTAGTTCGGCGAGCGCCGCTCCATCGAGAAGCGGCCTTCGAGAATCAGGGGGTGTCCGCGGAGATAGCCCGTCAGTGCGAGGTGCGCACCGATCGAGAGGTCTCCGCCTCTGTATCCCGACGGGTAGAACTTCAGGTTCCCGTCCCAGTCGACATACTTCTTTATCTTTCCGCTGACGGAGCCGTAGGCGAACCAGCTGCTCTTGTTCACCCGGGTGTACTTCCCCGTCAGATAATCGTTCAGTTCGAATTGCGAGTAGGTGTGCAGGTCGAGGCCCAGACCGGCATCGAGCGTTCCCACCACACCGTTGCGGTCCCAGGGCTGCGCCTGGACGAAGAGACGGTTCGAGATGACCCGTTCGTAGATCGAGTCGCGCGTCTCCACCGGATTGATGAACCAGTTCTGGTAGTAACTGTGTTCCGCCGAGACGAAATTCCCGTTTTCATCGCGGTGGTCGCGCTCGTTCGTGTAGGGTTCGTTCTTGTCGGTATAGACCTTGCTCCACGAACTGTACTCGAACGAGTGGCCGATATAGACGGCCGACAGCCCCGCCATCGAGAAGTCGCTCTCGGTCATCCGCTGCAGCGGGATGCCGTAGGACTGGGTCACGAAGAAGGCGTTGTTGCGGTAGACGTTCTTGGCCTCGGCATCGGCCAGACGCATCGGAACGCCCGATGCCATGCTGAACGTCGTGTCGGCGATGGCCCACTTCCCGACCACGCCGCCGTTCTCCTGCTGTTCGATGTGGTTGTTGTAGTAACCCGCATGGATCGAATAGCGGCGGCCCGTATGGCTCACGGCCAGCGACAGGTTGTGGTTCTTGGTCCGCGACCAGATGTACTGTCCGCGGGTGCCGCGCGACTTGTAGTCGACGTTGAAACCCGTCGTCGGCGAGATGTTCTGCGCCACCATGATACCGAAATTCTCCTCCCGGTAACGCTTCTGCCCCGACTCCGCATAGTTCATCCGGATCATCGGCCGCTTCGTGTTGTAGAAGGGCACGTTCTCCATGTTGTAGGTGTATGCGTAGTAGGGACTCGCAAAACTGAAGTCAAAGAACTGGGGTCGCCGGAAATAGTTCAGCGGCAGCGACGTTTGCCCGAGGGCTCCCTGTGCGATGTCGCCCACATCCTCCCGATAGAACGGATAGTCGATCCGGTAATCGGTGAGCATGGTGTCCAGCGGACCGATCTCCACGCGGTTGAAATCGCGCTTCACGTGCCACATGAAGTTGTTCAGCGCGCGGATCGAATCGCTGAAGAAGTAGGACTCCAGCGGTTTTCGGATTTTCCGTTCCTTTTTGGTCGTATCCTGAGGCTGCTGCTGACCCTCCTCGCCTTCGGTCTGCTCGTAGGGGTTCGACCCGTAGAGCGTCCCGGACTGACCGTTCTGCATGGCCCGCTGCAGGGAGCTTGCGTCGAAATTCTGGGCCCGCAGTACAAGCGGAGCGACAGTGAGCATTCCCAGCAGGAGCGTCTGCAATATCCGGTTCGAGCGTCTCGCCATAGCCAAAGAGCGGAAAACCGCGGCAAAGGTAATTAAAATTTTTTAATTATGCAAATCGACCTTTCTTTCAATCGTTTGAATTCCGGCGCAGGCCCCAGCGGATCGCCGAAATGAGGATGTAGAGGATGACGATGGCCGGGATGGAGTAGAGCCGCAGCACGACGATCATCACCACGCAGAGGGCCAGGAAGAGGTAGCGGATGGCATTTCCGCGCCAGCCGAAGCCCTGGAATTTGAGCGAGAACATCCGCACGGGCGAGATCAGCAGCCAGGCCATGGCCGGGACGACGCAGATGAGCACCGGGCCGCCGAAGTCGAATCCCGTGCGCGCGGAGATCAGCCCCAGGGAGGTGAAAAAGAGCGCATTGGCCGGGGTGGGCAGTCCGCAGAACTCCTCGTGCTGCGTCTCGTCGATGTTGAATTTCGCCAGCCGCAGTGCCGAGAAGGCCGTCATGGCGAAGCAGATGAAGGCGAATGCATATCGCAGGAGGGTATCCCCTTCACCCATCGACCGAGTGGTCATCGTGTAGACCACCGCCGCGGGAACGAACCCGAAGGAGATCATGTCGGCCAGCGAATCGAGCTGCACGCCGATGGGCGAACTCTGATGGAGCAGGCGTGCCGCAAACCCGTCGAAGAAGTCGAAGACGGCGGCCAGCACCACGAACCAGAAGGCCCATTCGAGATTGCCGTAGACCAGTGCCGAGAGCGCCGCAAAGGTCCCGCACAGCAGGTTCGAGAGCGTCAGCAGGTTGGGGATGGTGAAGAATCTGATTTTCATGTCCCATGTTGTTTTCATCATCCCGGCAGGCATCCTGCAGGGGTGCGTGCGCGGCCCTTCGGATTTTCGGTGCCCGGATGAAATTTAACTTCCGACAGGCGGCAAAGTTACTAAAATATTTTTATCTTTGTCGAAGTTAACTCCATATAATAACTTATGGCAAGCAATAAATATTGTGTCATCATGGCGGGCGGCATCGGCACCCGGTTCTGGCCCAAGAGTCGGCAGTCGCAGCCCAAGCAGTTCCTCGACATCCTCGGAACAGGCAAATCCTTCATCCGCCACACCTACGAACGCTTTGCAAAAATCGTCCCCGCGGAGAATTTCCTCGTGGTGACCAACGACAAATACAAGCGGCTGGTACTGGAGCATATCCCCGAACTCGAAGAACGGCAGGTGCTGTGCGAACCCGTGGGACGCAATACCGCCCCGTGCATCGCCTATGCGGCCTACACGCTCATGAAGGCCAATCCCGATGCGGAGATGATCGTCACCCCCTCGGACCACCTGATCCTCAACGAGGAGGATTTCCGCGCCATCATCGCCGAATGCCTCGACTTCGCCGCCGAGCACGACGCCCTGATGACCGTGGGCATCAAACCCACCCGCCCCGATACGGGGTACGGATACATCCAGGTATCGGACTCGAAGCCCATCAGCAAGGTGAAGTGCTTCACCGAAAAACCGAACCTCGAACTGGCCCAGGTATTCCTCCAGTCGGGCGAATTCTTCTGGAATTCGGGCATCTTCATCTGGAAGGTCCGTTCGATCATCGAGGCCTTCGAGAAGTACCTCCCCGAGCACCATGCGCTCTTCAGCGGCGTGATGCAGGCCGTGGGCACCGAAGCCGAACGCAACGTCGTGGAGATCGCCTTCTCGGAGTGCCGCGCCATCTCGATCGATTACGGCATCATGGAGAAGGCCGACAACGTCTACGTCCGCTGCGGGGAGTTCGGGTGGAGCGACGTCGGGACCTGGGGCTCCGTCTACCAGCACTCGCGCAAGGACCGTTACGCCAACGCCGTCCCCGAGGAGGGGTGCTACCTCTACGACACGCGCTCGTCGATCGTCTCGCTGCCCAAGGGCAAGATCGCCGTGATCAGCGGCCTGAAGGAGTACATCGTCGTCGATACGGACGACGTGCTGATGATCTGCCCCCGCTCCGAAGAGCAGAACATCAAGAAATTCATCGACGAAGTGAAATTCCACAATGGAGACAAGCATATCTGAGCTGTACGAACTCTTCCGTGCGCATCCGCACGTTTCGACCGACACCCGGCGCATCGAGCCGGGTTCGATCTTCTTCGCCCTGCGGGGCGCCAACTTCGACGGCAACCGTTTCGTGGGCGAAGCCCTCGAAAAAGGGGCCGTTGCGGCGGTCTGCGACGACCCCGCCGCCCTGGAGGATCCGCGGGTACGGCTGGTCGGCGACACGTTGACGGCCCTGCAGGAGCTGGCCCGGGAGCACCGCCGCGCCCTGGGGATCCCGATCCTCGCCATCTCGGGAAGCAGCGGCAAGACCACAACCAAGGAGTTGGTGAGCCGTGTCCTCTCGGCCCGCTTTACGGTCTACGCCACGCGGGGCAACCTGAACAACCACATCGGCGTGCCGCTGACGCTGCTCGCCATGGACCGCGATACGGAGTTCGGAATCGTGGAGATGGGCGCGAGTGCCTGCGGCGAGATCGCACGGCTGGCCGAGATCGCCGAACCCGACTACGGGTTGCTGACCAACATCGGACGGGCCCATCTCGAAGGGTTCGGAGGTCCCGAAGGGGTGCGGCGCGGCAAGGGAGAACTCTTCGACTACCTGGCGGCGCACGGAGGCCGGGCCTTCGTGCTGGCGGACGACGAGACGCTCAACGCCATGGCCGCCGAACGGGAATCGCTGGCAGCGGAATATTATCCGGCTTCGCTGGCCGACGGATTCGAAAGCCGTCTGGAAGGGGGATACAACCGTTTCAACATCGCCGCGGCGGTGGCTGTCGGGCGCTATTTCGAGGTCCCGGAGCCGGAGATCCGCCGGGCCGTAGCCGACTACACGCCGGACAACCTCCGTTCGCAACGCATCGAAACCGCACACAATACGCTGATTGCGGATTGCTACAACGCCAATCCGACGAGTATGCGGGCCGCCATCGAGAATTTCCTCGGCGAACCGCTCGGCGACCGCCGCCGTCGGATGCTGATCCTGGGCGACATGCTCGAACTGGGCGAATGGTCCACGGCGGAGCACGAGACGGTCATCGAACTGGCGGCCCGAAATCCCCGGGCGGAACTGCTGCTCGTCGGCGGGGAGTTCGCCCGGGCCTACGCCGCACTCCCCGAGAAACCCGAACGGGTGACGCTCTGCCCTTCGTGCGAGGAGTTGATCCATCTGCTGCAGGCGGATCCCGTCCAGGAGGCGCTGATTCTGGTCAAGGGTTCGCACGGAATCGGGCTGGAAAAGGTCCTCAACCTGCTGTAAGACGCAGGAAGATCCCCGGAAATCGCAACGAAATGAGGGTCCGGCACGCAGGTGCCGGGCCTTTTGCGTATGTTTTTCCGATTATTTTCGTATTTTTGCAGACAATAAATCGTAACCATTTTTTCCGATGACACTCAACGAATACCAGCAACACGCCCTCGAAACGGCCATCTATCCCGAAGACAGCCGCATCGTCTACCCCACGCTCGGACTCACGGGCGAAGCCGGCGAAGTGGCCGACAAGGTCAAAAAGGTCATCCGCGACGCCCACAAGGAGTTCACGGATGAAAAGAAACTCGAAATCGTCAAGGAGATCGGCGACGTGCTGTGGTACTGCGCCACGCTGTCGCGCGACCTGGGATACGACCTCGAAGAGGTGGCGCAGATGAACGTCGACAAGCTCCGCTCGCGGATGCAGCGGCACCTGATCTCCGGCAGCGGCGACAACCGATAGCAATTGAGCATTGAAATTTAAGGATTATTAAGATTTCCGGATCCGGAGCCCGGCCGGATACTCCGAACGGGCGACACCCCTCAAAAACAACCGATCCATGAAACAGGAACAGACCCGAACTTCGCTTCCCGAAAACGCCTACCGCGAACTCAAACCCGGCGAGGAGTACACGCCGGTCATGCCCGCCGCGTCGAACCCGAAAGAGGTTATGCCCTATTCGGTGACGATGGGCGTGGTGATGGCCATCATCTTCTCGGCCGCCGCAGCCTACCTCGGGCTGCGCGTCGGACAGGTCTTCGAGGCCGCCATCCCGATCGCCATCATCGCCGTGGGCATGGGCACCGTGCTGGGCAAGAAAAACATGCTCGGGCAGAACGTCATCATCCAGTCGATCGGCGCCTCGTCGGGCGTGATCGTCGCCGGGGCGATCTTCACCCTCCCGGCGCTCTACATCCTGGGGCTGGACGCCGCCTTCTGGCAGGTTTTCCTCTCGTCGCTGTTCGGCGGACTGTTAGGCATCGTGCTGCTGATCCCCTTCCGCAAATACTTCGTCAAGGAGATGCACGGCAAATATCCCTTCCCCGAAGCGACGGCCACGACCGAGGTGCTCGTCTCGGGCGAGAAGGGCGGCAACCAGGCCAAGCTGCTGGCCGTTGCGGGGCTGATCGGCGGCGTGTACGACTTCGTGGTCGGGACCTTCGGGCTGTGGACCGATGCCGTTTCGACACGCATCTGCTCCTGGGGACAGGTCGCCGCAGACAAGTTCAAGGTCGTCTTCGGACTCAACACCTCGGCCGCCGTCCTGGGTCTGGGTTACATCGTAGGGCTGAAATACGCCCTGATCATCACTGCCGGGTCGTGCCTCGTGTGGTTCGTCATCGTCCCGGTCGTGGGATCGCTGGCCGAGGCGATCGACCCCGCCGCGATGGCCTCGCTGTTAGGCGTCACGAATGAAAAACTCCTGGCCGACCCCTCGTCGCTCTTCACGGCCGAGAACCTCTTCGCCTACATCGGCAAGCCCGTCGGCATCGGCGGCATCGCCATGGCCGGCATCATCGGCATCGTGCGCCAGTCGAAGATCATCCGCCAGGCCGTGGGCCTCGCCGTCTCGGAATTCGGAGGCGGGAAAGCCGCCGCGGCAACAACCGAACGCACGCAGCAGGACATTCCGATGAAGCGCATTCTCTCGATTCTGATCGCCACGCTCGTCTGTGTCTTCGTCTTCTTCCACTTCGGGCTGCTCGACGGCTGGGTACAGTCCGTGACGGCGATCCTGATCGTCTTCGTCATCGCCTTCCTCTTCACGACGGTGGCCGCCAACGCCATCGCCATCGTGGGCACGAACCCCGTTTCGGGCATGACGCTCATGACGCTGATCCTCGCCTCGCTGGTACTGGTGAGCGTCGGGCTGAGCGGAACGACCGGCATGACCGCCGCGCTGATCATCGGCGGCGTGGTCTGCACGGCGCTTTCGATGGCCGGAGGCTTCATCACCGACCTCAAGATCGGATACTGGCTCGGCACCACGCCCCGCAAGCAGGAGGCCTGGAAATTCCTCGGAACGTTCGTCTCGGCGGCTACGGTCGCCGGGGTGATGATCATCCTCAACAAGTCGTTCGGGTTCGTCGGCGAAGGGGCGCTCGTCGCTCCGCAGGCCAACGCCATGGCGGCAGTGATCCAGCCGCTGATGACCGGCGGCCAGACCCCCTGGATGCTCTACTTCTGCGGTGCGGCCCTGGCCCTGGTGCTGACGGCCATCGGTGTTCCGGCACTGGCCTTCGCGCTGGGTATGTTCATCCCCATGGAGCTGAACGCCCCGCTGGTGGTCGGCGGACTGGTTGCGTGGTTCGTCTCGAACCGTTCGAAGGACGAGGCGCTGAACAAGGCACGCTTCGACCGCGGCACGCTGATTGCCTCGGGATTCATCGCCGGAGGCGCCCTGATGGGTGTGGTGAGCGCGATGCTGAAATTCTTCGAAGTGGACTGGTTCCTCGCGGACTGGGCCTCGACGAACGCCGCCGAATGGCTGGGACTGGTGATGTATCTGGTGCTGATCGGCTACTTCACGTGGCATACGCTCCGCGCCAAAAAGGAGGAGTAACGAAAAACGAAAAAAACAGTTACATATCATGGATCTCAAAGAACGTTTTCTGAAATATGTCTCCTACGACACCCAGTCGTCGGAGGAGAGCACCTCGTTCCCCTCGACCGAGAAGCAGAAGGTGCTGCTCGAAGCCCTGCGCGACGAGATGCAGATGTTAGGCATGACCGAGGTCACGATGGACCAATATGGTTACGTGATGGGTACGGTGCCCGCCTCGAAGGGATATGAACAGGCCCCGGTCATCGGCTTCATCGCCCATGTGGACACCTCGCCCGACATGAGCGGCAAGGATGTCAAGCCGCGCGTGGTGGAGGATTACGACGGCGGCGACCTGGTGCTGAACGGCCACCTGACGATGCGCGTCGAGGAGTTCCCCGAACTGGCCTTCTTCAAGGGCCACACGCTGATCCACACCGACGGCACAACGCTGCTCGGAGCCGATGACAAGGCAGGCGTGGCCGAGATCATGACCGCCGCCGAATACCTGATGACCCACCCGGAGGTGAAACACGGCAAGATCCGCATCGGCTTCACGCCCGACGAGGAGGTGGGACGCGGCGTCGACTTCTTCGACGTGAAGGCTTTCGGCGCGGATTTCGCCTACACGGTCGACGGCGGCATGGAGGGCGAGCTGGAATATGAAAACTTCAACGCCGCGAGCGCCAAGATTGAGATCCAGGGCCGCAACGTCCACCCGGGTTACGCCAAGGGCAAGATGATCAACGCCATCGACGTGGCGTGCGAGTTGCAGACGCTGCTTCCGGCGGCCGAGCGCCCGCAGTTCACCGAAGGCTACGAGGGTTTCTACCACTGCGTCGGCGTGAACGGTACGGTCGAGAAGGCTTCGCTGAGTTACATCATCCGCGACCACGACGCCGACCGCTTCGAGAAGAAAAAGGTCTTCATGTGGGCGTGCGTCGACCTGCTGAAACAGAAATACGGCGGGGACGTGCTGACCCTCACGGTCAAGGACCAGTATTTCAACATGCGCAAGATGGTCGAACCCCACCCGCAGGTGATCGACAAGGCCCTGCAGGCCATGGAGATGGCCGGGGTGAAGCCCCTCGTGCGGCCCATCCGCGGCGGTACGGACGGCGCGCGGCTCTCGTTCATGGGGCTGCCGTGTCCGAACCTCTTCACCGGCGGCATGAACTTCCACGGCAAGTTCGAATACTGCTCGCTCACCACCATGCACAAGGCCCAGCAGGTAATTCTGAACCTCGCGCAGCTCTGGGCCGAATAGGCGGGGGGGGGCAGAGAGGCAGAGGGCTCGAAAGCCAGAGGGAGAAAGCAGAGAGGCAGAGGGCAGAGGGCAGAGGACAGAGAAGCAAAGGACACGGGCTCCCGCTGCCGGAAAAAAGCGAGTCCGGGAGACCGGGACCGAGACCAGAAAAAACGGGACCGGGAAAAGAAGACCGGAAAGCCAGCCCCCGGAACACAGAAACACATTTGAAAAGAATGGACAATTTCGGATTTCTGAAGGTCGCGGCGGCGATCCCCGCCCTGCGGGTCGGCGACTGCACCTATAATATGGAACGCACGGCGGCTCTGGCCGAGGAGGCCGCACGCCGCGGCGTGGAGATCGCCGTATTCCCCGAACTGGGCATGACGGCCTACACGTGCGGCGACCTCGTGCTGCAGCCCACGCTGCTCGACGCGGCCGACGAGGCCCTCGCCCGGCTCGCCAAGGCAACGCGCAAACTCCCCCTGGCCCTGATCGTCGGGGCGCCGCTGCGCCACGGTTCGGCACTCTACAACTGTGCCGTGGTCATGGCTCAGGGCAAGGTCCTCGGGGTCGTGCCGAAAAGCTACATCCCCAACTACGGCGAATTCTACGAGGATCGCTGGTTCGCCTCCGGAGCCGGAATCTCCGAGGAGCGGATCGACGTCGCGGGACAGCAGGCCGACTTCGGCGCCGACCTCACCTTCGCGGTCAACGGCGCGGAGTTCGGCGTGGAGATCTGCGAGGACCTCTGGGCCCCGATCCCGCCCTCGACACAACTGGCCCTGAACGGCGCAAAGGTGATCTTCAACCTCTCGGCCTCGCCCGAACTGGCCGGGAAACACGCCTACCTGCGGCAGCTCGTCGCCCAGCAGTCGGCCCGCACGCTCTCGGCCTACGTCTACGTCTCGGCCGGAAGCGGCGAATCCTCCACGGACCTGACCTTTGCCGGAAACGGCCTGATCGCCGAAAACGGCACGCTGCTGCGCGAAGCCGAACGCTTCTCGACCGAAGAACAGCTTATCGTCGCCGACGTCGACCTCCAGCGCCTGGAGTTCGAACGCCGCCGCAACACCTCGTTCCGGCAGCGCGAAAGCTCGTCGGAGAATACGGTCATCGAGATGGAGATCCCCGAAGGGCTGCGGGCCGCGGTGCCGGAACGCGATATCGACCCCATGCCGTTCGTCCCGAAGGACGAGGGGCACCGCAGCGAACGCTGCGAGGAGATCTTCCGCATCCAGTCGCACGGACTCGCCCAGCGGTTGCGCCATACCCGTTGCGAACGCGCCGTAATCGGCATCTCGGGCGGGTTGGACTCGACGCTGGCACTGCTCGTCACGGTGCGCACGTTCGACCTGCTGGAACTCGACCGCGCAGGGATCATCGGCATCACCATGCCCGGATTCGGAACCACCGACCGCACCTATCACAATGCCCTGGAACTGATGCGCGGACTGGGCGTCACGGTGCGCGAAATCCCGATCCGCGACGCCTGTCTGCAGCATTTCCGCGACATCGGGCTCGACCCGTCGGACCGTTCGGCGGCCTACGAGAACGCACAGGCCCGCGAACGGACCCAGATCCTGATGGATGTGGCCAACATGGAGGGCGGGCTCGTGGTCGGCACGGGCGACCTCTCGGAACTGGCCCTGGGCTGGGCCACCTACAACGGCGACCAGATGTCGATGTACGGCGTCAACGCCTCGGTGCCGAAGACGCTGGTGCGCCACCTCGTGAAGTGGGTCGCCGACACCGAAAACGACCCGACGACCCGCGCCACGCTGCTCGACATCATCGACACGCCGGTCAGCCCCGAACTGCTCCCGGCCGATGCCGACGGCAAGATCGCACAGAAGACCGAAGACCTCGTGGGTCCCTACGAACTCCACGACTTCTTCCTCTACAACTTCCTCCGCCTGGGATACGGCCCGGAGAAGATCCTCCTGCTGGCCGAAGTGGCCTTCGACGGAAGCTACGACCGCGAAACCATCCTCAAATGGCTGCGGATCTTCTTCCGGCGGTTCTTTGCCCAGCAGTTCAAGCGTTCGGCGCTGCCCGACGGCCCGAAGGTCGGGTCGGTGGCCCTCTCGCCGCGGGGCGACTGGCGGATGCCCTCCGATGCCTCAGCCGAAGTCTGGCTCCGCGAACTCGACACGTTATGACGATCCGGACGCAACGCCCCCGGCGGCGTCCGCAAACCTTCGACTATTCGACTACAAGATGAAAAAAATCCTTATTCCGGCGGTCGTGCTGCTGCTTGCGCTCCCGGCCGCAGCTCAGGACTGGAAGGATGCCCTGAAAAAGATCGCAACCACGGCCGTCGATGAAGCCACCGACGGAAAACTCACCCAGTATGCCCTCGCGGGAACGTGGAACTACTCGGGCCCGGGCGTGAAGTTCGAAGGCGAGGACATCGCCTCGGAACTCGGCGGCGCAGCCCTCGAATCGACCGTCGTGCAGCAACTCGAAAAGGCCTATGCCCTGGCCGGCATCCAGTCCGGCTCGGGAAGCTTCACCTTCGAGAAGACCGACAGCACCTTTACGGCCGTCCTGGGCAAGCATGAACTCTCGGGAACCTACGAATACGACGCCTCGACGCATGTCGTGACACTCCGCTTCGCCAAGGGAAAACTCAACCTCGGAAGTTTCGAAGGACACGCCTACGTCAGCGGTACGGACCTGCTGCTGGTCTTCCCGGTCACGAAACTCGTGAACCTGGTGACCGAACTCGGCAGCAAGGTCTCGTCGCTCGCCACGGTCACGACGCTGCTGCGCAAGTACGAAAACGTCTATCTCGGATTCGCCTTCACGAAGTAAACGGGAATTTGCAGTCCCGAAGAGAGGACGGCTCAATTTTTTTCAAAAAATTTTTCAAAAATTTTTCATGACGGATTCGCGGTGAATCCGTCATTTTTCATTACGGATTTTCAGTTGCAGGACAGGCTGCAACCCGGACCGTAAGCAAATGGGGTGGAGGTCAAAGTAAAATATTTTACGAAATTCTTAAAGAACTTGCAAAATAACTGCAAAATTATTAATTTTAGAGCCGGAAATCCATCACAAAACCTCTAAAAACGAATCGCTATGAACGAACAAGCCCGACAGTATGTCGAAGATTTCATGGCCCGGCTCATCGCCCGCAATCCGGGTGAACCGGAGTTCCATCAGGCCGTCCGCGAGGTGGCCGAATCGCTGGCTCCCCATATCGTTGCCAGCCCGATTCTCCAAAAAATGAAGATACTCGACCGCATCGCCGAACCCGAACGGGTCATCATGTTCCGCGTGCCGTGGCTCAACGACAAGGGCGAGATCGAGATCAACCGCGGCTACCGCATCCAGATGAACAGCGCCATCGGCCCCTACAAGGGCGGTATCCGCTTCCACCCGTCGGTGAACCTCTCGATCCTGAAGTTCCTGGCTTTCGAACAGACCTTCAAGAACAGCCTCACCACGCTGCCCATGGGCGGCGGCAAGGGCGGCTCGGACTTCAACCCCAAGGGCAAGTCGGACAACGAGGTGATGAAGTTCTGCCAGTCGTTCATGACCGAACTCCAGCGCCATATCGGTCAGGATACCGACGTTCCGGCCGGTGACATCGGCGTCGGCGGCCGCGAAATCGGCTACATGTTCGGCCAGTACAAGCGGCTGCGCGACGAATTCACCGGCACGCTCACCGGCAAGGGCCGCGACTGGGGCGGCAGCCCGCTGCGTCCCGAGGCTACGGGATACGGAACGTGCTACTTCGCCCAGGAGATGCTCGCCACACGCGGCGACTCGTTCGAGGGCAAGACCGTCTGCATCTCCGGCTCGGGCAACGTGGCCCAGTACGCCTGCATGAAGGCCACCGAACTCGGCGCCAAGGTCGTGACGCTCTCCGACTCGTCGGGCTATATCTACGATCCCGAAGGCATCAGCCCCGAGAAGCTGGATTACGTCATGGAGCTGAAGAACATCTTCCGCGGCCGCATCAAGGAGTACGCCGAGCACTATCCTTCGGCCACCTACTATCCGGGCGAGCGTCCGTGGGGCGTGAAGTGCGACATCGCCATGCCGTGCGCCACGCAGAACGAACTGAACGGCGACGAGGCCCAGATGCTTGTGAACAACGGCTGCATCTGCGTGGCCGAGGGTGCCAACATGCCCTCGACCCCCGAGGCCATCAAGATCTTCCAGCAGCACAAGCTGCTCTACTCGCCGGGCAAGGCCTCGAATGCGGGCGGTGTGGCCACGTCGGGTCTGGAGATGACCCAGAACTCGATGCGCATCACCTGGACCCCCGAAGAGGTGGATGCCAAGCTGAAGTCGATCATGAAGAACATCCACGCGGTGTGCGTGCAGTACGGCACGGAGCCCGATGGCTATGTCAACTACGTGGTGGGCGCCAATATCGGCGGCTTCATGAAGGTGGCCAACGCCATGCTCGCCCAGGGTTGCGTCTAACGGGGTCGGTCCGAAGCAAGGGACCTGCCCATACGAAAAAAACGGCTCTCCATACGAGAGCCGTTTTTTTATCTCCGGAAGGATACGCGGCAAAAGGCAGAACAAATACGAAAACCGGGAGCGCAAAGTACCCAAGTCCGCCGCACCCGTTCGCCTCGTTACAGGAAGAGCACGGCGAGCATCGCCACGCCGAATCCGCCGAAAAAGCCCGCAAAGATCTGTGCGGGATTGTGACAGCCCAGATAGAGGCGGGCCGAAGCAAGGGCGCCGGCTCCGAGGATCGCCACCGACAAGGGCAGGAGCATGTTCCCCACCCCGACGATGTTCATCACCACGAGCAGCGCCACAATAGCCCCCATGCCGGTCAGATGGAGGCTGATCTTCCAGCGGAGCGACACCACGAGGCACATCGCCTCGCAGCAGGCTGCCGCCAGCATGAACTTGCGCAGGAAGATCGCCGAAGGGATCTTCGAGAAGGTGAGGGCGCACAGCACGTAGCAGACGGTCCCCACCAGCAGGGGCAGCAGGCGTTCGCGGCGGTTGTCGACCTTGAAATCGGAGATCCGGCCCAGCGAACGCAGAACGCCGAGCGTCAGGAACGGAATGATGATCGCATAGAGCGCCACGACCCACAGGAAATAGAACTTCGCCCCGGAGGAGAAGTGCGCGAAGGTGGTCATCGTAAGCAGCACCGCCATCAGATAGACCGGCAGCAGAAACGGGTGCAGGACCCAGGAGAGCGTATTGGCAATTTTTCGGAAGTTCATCATTTCAAGGGGTTTATCGGGATTCGGGCATCAACCGGGTACGGGCCTCAGATCTGCTTGCGCAGACGCGCCACCGGAATGCCGAGCATCTCGCGGTATTTGGCCACCGTGCGCCGGGCGATGCGGTAGCCCTTCGAATTGAGGATATCCATCAGCGTCTCGTCGGTCAGCGGGTGGCGCTTGTCCTCGTCGTCGATGCACTGCTGGAGAATGTTCTTGATCTCGTAGCTCGACACCTCCTCGCCCGAATCGGTCTGCATGGCCTCCGAGAAGAGCGACTTGAGGAGGATGATCCCGAACTGCGTCTGCACGTACTTGCTGTTGACCACGCGCGAAATCGTCGAGACGTCGAGTCCCGTGCGGTCGGCGATGTCCTTGAGGATCATCGGGCGGAGTTTCGAACGGTCGCCGTCCTTGAAATACTCCTGCTGGTAGTCCAGGATGGTCTGCATCGTGCGCATCAGCGTGTCGTGGCGCTGCTTGATGGCCGAGATGAACCACTTCGCGGAGTCGATCTTGCTCTTCACGAACTGCAGCGCCTCCCGGTCCTGCTCCTTGACCTTGCCGTCGGCCCCCACCATGTCGCGGATCATCTCCACATAACGGCGGTTCACCCGCACTTCGGGGACGTTGTAGGAGTTCATCGAAAGGTTGAAATGGCCGTCCTGATAGTCGAGGATAAAGTCCGGAATGATGTAGGGCGTGGTGTCGGTGCCCCCTTCGGCGTAGAGGTTGCCGGGTTTGGGCGACAGGCGCCGGATCTCGGCAATCGCCTCGCGGAAATCCTCCTCCGAGACCTGCAGGCGCGCCATGAGTTTCTCGTAGTGCTTCTTGACGAACTCGTCGAAATAGGAGGTGAGGATCTTGCGGGCCAGACGCCGCGCACGGGTGTTGACGGGCATCTGGGCCATCTGCAGCAGCAGGCACTCCCGCAGGTCGCGGGCCCCGATCCCCGCGGGTTCGAGTTCGTGGATGATGCCCAGAATGCGTTCCAGTTCCTCGGCCGAGGTCTCGATCCCGACCGTAAAGGCGATGTCGTCGGCCACGGACTCCAGGTCGCGGCGCAGGTAACCGTCCTCGTCGATGCTCCCGATGAGGTAGACGGCCAGGCGCATGTCGCGCTCCGAGAGGTTGCGGTAGCCCAACTGCTCCACGAGGTACTCCTGCAGCGAACGACCTTCGGTCAGGTAGACCGGACGCTGCTTGTCATCCTTCGAGAAGTTATTGATGTGGCTTTTGTACGAGGGGGTATCGTCCTCACGCAGATATTCGTCCACGGAGATCTCCTGAGGCTGCTCCTCCTCATCCTCGGAGGAGCGTTCCTCTTCCTCCAGGACGATGTTGTTCTCGATCTCCTGCTTGATGCGCTGTTCGAGCTGCACGGTGGGCAACTCCAGCAGCTTGATCATCTGAATCTGCTGCGGAGAGAGCTTCTGTTGAAGCGAAAGTACCTGTTTCTGGTTGATTGCCATATTGAATCCAAATTAAGAATCAGCTTCTTACTTGGGTTCCTTCATGTTCGGGTTCGGGTCGCACAAGTTCGGGTCGCACGATTCATCACACGTTCGGGGCTCACCATCCCGCCCGGCATTCCGGGAGGAACCAGTCCGCTCACGTCCGGACCGGCACCCCGGAAGTCGCGACGCCGGGCGGCGGGGATTCCGCCATCCGGCATCCTGGCTCGCAAACGGTTAGAAATCGGCGTGCTGCGGCGTGCGCGGGAAGGGCTGGACGTCGCGGATGTTCGTCAGACCGGTCACGAAGAGCAGCAGGCGGTCGAAGCCCAGGCCGAAGCCCGAATGGGGTGCCGATCCCCAGCGGCGCGTATCGAGATACCACCACAGTTCGCGTTCGTTCATGCCGAGCTCCTTGACGCGGCGGTTCAGCTTCTCGTAGTCGGCCTCACGCTCCGAGCCGCCGATGATCTCGCCGATGCCCGGGAAGAGGACGTCCATGGCACGCACGGTCTTGCCGTCGTCGTTCTGTTTCATGTAGAAAGCCTTGATCTCCTTCGGGTAGTTGATCAGGATCACCGGGCGCTTGAAGTGCTCCTCCACGAGGTAGCGTTCGTGCTCCGACTGCAGGTCGCAGCCCCAGTCGCAGGGGAATTCGAATTTGCGGCCCGAAGCCTTGAGGATCTCGATGCCCTCGGTGTAGTCGAGGCGTTTGAAGTCGTTGTGCAGCACGAATTTGAGTCGGTCGAGCAGGCCCTTGTCCCACATCTTGTTCATGAATTCGAGGTCCTCCATGCAGTGGTCCAAAGCGTATTGGATGAGGTATTTCAGGAAATCCTCGGCCAGCTCCATGTTGTCCTCCAGGTCGTAGAACGCGGCCTCGGGTTCGATCATCCAGAACTCCGACGCATGGCGCGGGGTGTTGGAATTCTCGGCGCGGAACGTCGGGCCGAAGGTGTAGATGCGGCCCAGCGAGAGGGCGCCCAGCTCGCCTTCGAGTTGCCCCGAGACGGTCAGGTTGCACGACTTGCCGAAGAAGTCCTGCGAATAGTCGACCTTGCCCTCCTCGGTCTTCGGGAGGTTGTTCAGGTCGAGGGTCGTGACCTGGAACATCGCACCGGCGCCTTCGCAGTCCGAAGCGGTGATGATCGGCGTATGGAAGTAGTAGAACCCGTGGTTGTTGAAATACTCGTGGATGGCGTAGGCCATGGCGTGACGGATACGCAGCACGGCCCCGAACGTGTTGGTCCGGGGACGC
This sequence comes from uncultured Alistipes sp., assembly GCA_944321755.1. Lineage (GTDB taxonomy): Bacteria > Bacteroidota > Bacteroidia > Bacteroidales > Rikenellaceae > Alistipes. Next base: position 7,780 of record CALUMM010000023.1, on the reverse strand, counting down.
AGATAGGCGATGTCGCGCAGGAACTCCAGCGAGTGTCCCTTCTTCTGCAGGGGGTAGGTATCGGGATCGGCCGTGCCGTAGATCTCGATCCGTTCGGCCTGAACCTCGACGCCCTGTCCGGCGCCCGGGGAGGCTACCAGCCGTCCGTCGACGCGGATGCAGGCTCCCGTGGTGATGGGTTTGAGTTGCTCTTCGGCGATTTTGGCCAGGTCGACCACGACCTGTATGTTGTTCACGCACGACCCGTCGTTCAGGGCGATGAACGCCACATTCTTGTTTCCGCGCTTGGTGCGCACCCAGCCTTTGACGACGATGTCGGTATCCACGGATCCCGACTTCAGGATTTCAGCGATTCTCTGCGTTTTCATAGATTTCAGTTCACACATTTTTCTGAATTGACAAAGTTAGCCATAATTTGCGATTTGGCAAAAAAAAAGTACCTTTGTCCGAGTTATACAACCCAGCACACGATGAAACGAACGATATGGACGGCTGCCCTGGCAGCCTGCACCCTGACGGCTGCGGCCCAAATCCCGGGAGCGGAGGAATCCACGCCCGTTCCGCTGGCCGAAGGCGGCCGCATCTACCGCACGGAAGTGGTCCCCTACAACGCCCGCCACGACGCCGATGCCCGCAACCGCGAAGCCGGAGGCTACTGGATGGCCTTCCGCCCGGAGCTGATCACCCAATCGTCGGGCGACATCTCGGCATTTTACGGCGCAAAGGTCGAAATCCCCTTCGAGTGGACCGACGGACGGGTCTTCCTGCACCTCGAAAATCCGGGGGCGGGCTACTCGCTCTGGCTCAACGACCGGCCCGTAGGCGAGGTGAACGATGCGCTGACCCCCTCGGAATTCGACCTCACACCCTACATCCGCCAGGGAGTCAATACGTTCCGGGTGCTGATGCACGCCCGCCGACTGCCGATCGACGCAACGGGAACCGCACGCCCGCGCTTCGAAAACAGCTACCTCTATTATCAGGACAAGCGTTCGATCGCCGATTTCGAAATCGCCCTCGTGCCCGACTCGCTGGGCCGCGATTTCGGGATGCTCGACCTGAAGATCGTCGCCTGCAACGCCTACAACTACGACGAACCCGTCACCGTGGGCTACGACATCTACTCGCCGCAGGGCAAACTGCTGGATTTCAACATGACGGAGATCACCCTCCCGGGGCGTTCGACCGATACGGTGCGCTATTCGCCCTTCATCTACGGCACCTATGCGAACAAATGGGAGGCCGGTGCCAAAAACCCGCCGCTCTACCGCGTGATGCTCTTCACGCGCCGCAACGGTGTCTACAAGGAGTACATGCCGCTGAAAATCGGATTCGGGAAGACGGAACTCGTCGACGGGCGGCTCATGCGGCTGGGCAGGGAGCTGCAGTTCGTCCGGGCGGAGTACAACGCCGCCGCAGACCGCAAAACCACCCTTTCGGAGCTCAAGTCTCTGAAGTCCAAGGGCAAAAATACGATCTGCCCGAGCTGTCCGCAACCGGCCTGGTTCTATGAGCTGTGCGACGAACTGGGTCTTTACGTCATCGACCGTGCGGCGATTTCGGCCCCAGAGCGTCGCGACGACCGCCGCGTGGGCGGCACCCCCTCGAACGACCCGGCCCTGGCCGACGAATACCTCGAACGGGTGAAGTCGATGTACTACCGTTCGCGGAACTTCACCTGCGTCATCGCCTACGAACTGGGCTCGCCCTCAGGCAACGGATACAACATGTACAAGGCCTACGAGTGGCTCAAATCGGTGGAGAAGTCGCGTCCGGTGATCTACGGCGATGCCGCCGGGGAGTGGAACAGCGACCTCTGACGGCCAGGGGGGGGGCAGACAGGCTAGCTGGTTGGCTGGCGGACAGACTGGCGGACAGATATTCACGAACAGCGCATACGCATGAACATCGAACTGATCGTCATCGGCAAAACCGACTCGCAGGAGATCGCCTCGCTGGTCGAGCTCTACGCCCGGCGGGTGAACCGCTACTGCCGCTTCGCCGTGACGACCCTGCCCGACGTCCGCAACACGAAGAGCCTGAGCATCAAGCAGCAGCGCACGGCCGAAGGCGACGCCATCCTGCACCAGCTCACGGAAGGCGACTACGTGACGCTGCTCGACGAACGGGGCACGGAGTACCGCTCGGTGGAGTTTGCGCTGTGGCTGCAGAAACGGATGAACAGCGGCGTGAAGCGCCTCGTGCTGGTGATCGGCGGCCCCTACGGATTCTCCGACGAGGTCTACGCCCGAGCCGATGCCAAATTGTCGCTTTCGCGCATGACCTTCTCGCACCAGATCGTGCGGGCAATCTTCGCCGAACAGATCTACCGGGCCTTCACGATTCTCAACAACGAACCCTACCACCACGAATGATGCACCCGACGCCTGCCATAGCCATCCTGACGCCCAACATCCTCGCGGGAACGGGGCTGCGGTCGATCTTCGAGAAGGTGGTCCCGCAGGCCGCGGTGGAGTTGTTCCGAAGTTTTTCCGAATACCTCGCGGCAGATCCCGACCGTTTCATCCACTGCTTCGTCGCCGCACAGCTCTTCACGGCACACGCCTCCTTCTTCCGCGAACGCTGCCACCGCACCATCGTCCTGACCAACGGCCGTCCTTGTGCGGGAATGCACTGCCTGGATGTCCTCGCGGGCGAGGAGGAGTTTGTCCATGCTCTTGTCCAGATGCAGCAGCGCGTGCGACGCCCCGAACATACGCTCCCCGGCCCTGCGGACCCCGAACAACCGCTCTCGGAACGCGAAACGGAGGTCCTGGCCCTTGTGGCCCGGGGACTCATCAACAAGGAGATTGCCGACCGCCTCGGCATCGGGTTGACGACGGTCATCTCCCACCGCCGCAACATCGCCGAAAAACTCGGCATCCGCTCCGTAGCGGGGCTGGCGGTCTATGCCCTGCGGACGGGACTGGTCGATCCGGACGAGCTGTAAGTCCGCATCGCAAAGCCCCGCAACCCGGAACGCAACCCGAAACGCGCCACATGCTCCTCATAAATTAGGATTGCAGCTTTCGGAATAAAAACGTTACTTTGCAGGCGGAAAACGAGATTCCGGACTTACCATGTTTCGAAGACTCCTCACAAACGTTCTGATCCTCACGGCGGGCCTCCAGCCGTCGTTCCGGGCCGTCGCTGCCGACGAACCGGACGCGGAACGGGCCGACACGACGATCACGGTCGACCGCGTGCAGGTGACGGCCATCAAGCAGGGCCCCGTGCTGCGGTCGACGGCCGTGGCGTCGACGATCCTCGGCAGCCGGGCGGTCGAACGCCGCGGCATCACGGCCCTGAAGGAGATCTCGCTCGCGGTTCCCAACTTCCACGCCCCGGACTACGGTTCGCGCATGACCTCGTCGATCTACGTGCGGGGACTCGGGGCACGCATCGACCAGCCGGTCATCGGACTGAACGTCGACAACGTGCCGCTGCTGAACAAGAACGCCTTCGACACCGAACTGGCCGACATCGAACGCATCGAGGTGCTGCGCGGCCCGCAGTCGACTCTCTACGGGCGCAACACGATGGGCGGCGTGGTGAATGTCTACACCCTTTCGCCGCTCACCTACGAAGGGGTGCGCGCACTGGCCGAATACGGCAGCGGCAACACGCTGCGTCTCAGGGCCTCGACCTACTACCGTCCACTGCCCGACGTAGGGTGCTCCGTAACGGGTTTCTACACCCGTTCGGACGGTTTTTTCGAGAACGAATACACCCACAAGAGCTGCGATTGGGAGTGGCAGGCCGGAGGTCGCTGGAAGATACAGTGGGACAACCGCCGGGGGCTGCGCCTCGACAACACGCTCGCGCTCACGCGGCTCGAACAGGGCGGCTATCCCTACGCCTATGCGGGCGAGGCGATCGTCGAGGGCGGCGAAACGATTCTCCGTCCCGGGCAGATCGCCTACAACGACCCCTGCTCCTATCTCCGCACGTCGGTCAGCGACGGGCTCACCGTGCGCTACGACGCCGCGCGGTACAGCGTCTCGTCAATCACCAGCTACCAGTACACCGACGATGCGATGACGCTCGACCAGGACTTCACGCCGCTCTCCTACTTCACGCTGCGGCAGGCCGTGCGCGAACACGCCCTGACCGAGGATCTGGTCTTCCGTTCGCGGGGCACGGAGCGTTACGGATGGCTCTTCGGGGCCTTCGCCTTCTACCGCCACCAGCGGATGGACGCCCCGGTGAACTTCAAGCGCACGGGCATCGAGCGGCTGATCCTCGACAACGCCAACCGGATGCCCGACCTGCTCCGCTACGCGATCGATGCCGAGGAACTGCCGCTTTCGTCGCGGTTCCGGATGCCGGCCTGGGGTGCGGCGCTCTACCACGAATCGCGTCTGCGGCTGGGGCGCTGGCACCTGACCGCCGGACTGCGTGCCGACTTCGAACGCACGCAGCTCCGCTACCGCAGCCGCACCGACCTGGAATACACGCTCAGCGTCAACAGCGGCACCCCGACCCCCCAAAGCATCTCGATCGACGACACGGGCCATCTGGCACACTCCTATCTGGAGCTGCTGCCCAAGGTCTCGGTGATGTACGCCTTCGACCCGACGCGCAACCTCTACCTCTCCGTCTCGCGGGGCTACAAGGCCGGGGGATTCAACACGCAAATGTTCTCGGACCTGCTTCAGGAGAAGCTGCAGGCGATGATGATTTCGGGCGTCGCCGAGGAGGATCCCGACCGGATGTCCTACCGCCCGGAATACAGCTGGAATTTCGAATTCGGAGGCCACTTCTCGTGCATGGAGGGGGCCGTGCGGGGCGATTTCGCGCTCTTCTGGATCGAGGTCCGCGACCAGCAACTGACCGTCTTCCCCGAGGGTCAAACCACCGGACGCATGATGGCCAATGCGGGCCGCACGCGCAGCCGCGGCGCCGAGCTCTCGCTGCAGTTCACGCCCTGGCGCGACCTGGACCTCAACCTCAACTACGGCTACACCGATGCCCGGTTCCTGCGTTACCGCAGCGGGCAGGAGGATTACGCCGGAAAGCGGGTCCCCTACGCCCCGGAGCACACCTTTGCAGCCGCGGCGACCTGGAGCCGCCCGACGGGTGTCGACTGGCTGGGCGACGTGGTCCTGCAGGCCGGGGTGCAGGGCGCCGGGACGATTGCCTGGAACGAGGAGAACTCCCTCACGGAACCCTTCTACGCCCTCGTGAATGCCACCATCCGGCTCGAACACCGCCGCTGGTCGCTCGGCCTCTGGGGCCGCAACCTCACGGGCGCAATCTACAACGTATTCTATTTCAAGTCGATCGGCAACGAGTTCGTCCAGCGCGGACGGCCCCGGACCTTCGGCATCACTCTAACCCTTAATATCGATTGAACATGCTGAAAAAACTGTTGATGATGAGCTTGGCGGCCTTTGCGTTGGCCGCCTGCAACGACGAAGCCGACGAAGGCATCCAGTATGCGTCGAGCAATCCCGAGATCGTCGACGGCGTCTACTCCGGACGGAACATGCACTTCTACGGAACGGCCACAGTGACCAATACGTCCGACGGCTCGATCTACACCGACCCCGAAGCGTGGTTCGAATTTGCAGGAGGAGACAAGGGACTGGTCATCTACATGCACCAGACGCGCTTCGCCGCCCAGATGCCCGCCCTGGAGATGCGCATCTACCGGATGCCCTATACGCCGGGCGCAGGGGCCTCGCTCTCCTTCACGGCCGAAAGCTCCGTTCCGCAGGTCCGGCTTCCGAACGAAACGGGCGGCGGGTACAGCTATCAGGACATGCCTTCGTACACGCTGACCGAGGTCGAGGGGGCGATCGACGAGATTGTCTGCCGGATGAGCTTTACGTGCGACGTCCCGAAGCTGGGAACCTACCGCATGGAGTACGAAGGACGGCTGCTGGTAAAAAAATAGGCCTCCGGACGCGGAGTTAAGCCCGCGAAGTGTTAAATTTGCACCGATAACCCTAAACAAGCAACGCTATGAAACCCGAATACAAGCCCTTTGTGGACGAACTGATCGAACTCTGCATCAAGGAGGATATCGGCGACGGCGACCACACGTCGCTCTGCTGCATCCCGGCCGACGAACACGGACGCATGCGCCTGCTGTGCAAGCAGGAGGGCGTGATCGCCGGCATTGAAATTGCACAACTCGTCCTGCACCGGCTGGATCCCGAAATGCGTTTCGAGCAGGTGCTCAACGACGGCGACCGCGTGAAGCCCGGCGACGTGGCCTTCTACGTTTCGGGGCGTCTGCGCTCGCTGCTGCAGGCCGAGCGCATCCTCCTGAACATCATGCAGCGCATGAGCGGCGTGGCGACGCAGACCGCCGTCTACGTCCAGCAACTCGAAGGCCTCCACACCAAGGTCCTCGACACGCGCAAGACCACGCCCGGAATGCGCGTACTGGACAAGATGGCCGTGAAACTCGGCGGCGGCGAGAACCACCGCATGGGCCTCTTCGACATGATCCTGCTGAAAGACAACCACATCGATTTCGCCGGAGGTATCCGCCAGGCCATTACCGGAGCCCGGGAATACCTCAAGGCCAAGGGCAAGGATCTGCCGATCGAGTGCGAGGTCCGCACGCTGGAGGACATCGACGAGGTATTTGCCGCGGGGGGTGTCGACCGCATCATGTTCGACAACTTTACGCCCGAAATGACGCGCCAGGCCGTCGAGAAGGTGGCCGGACGCTGTGAAACCGAATCCAGCGGCGGCATCACGCTCGACACGTTGCGCGAATATGCCGCCTGCGGTGTGGACTTCATCTCCGTCGGGGCGCTGACCCACCAGATCCGCTCGCTCGACATGTCGCTCAAGGCCTGCGAATAAGAAGGGGCCAGAGAGGGGGGGGGAGACCAGAGAAGAGAGGAACCAGAGAGGAACCAAAGAGAGGGGGCCGGGGGAGACCAGAGAGGAGCCAAAGAGAGGGGAAGGGCCGGAGAGGGTCCAGAGAAGGACCAGAGAAGGACCGGAAAGAAGAGAGAGGCCAAAGAGAGGAAAGAGCCGGGGAGGGCCCAGAGAGGATGAGGAGTCGAGAGAAGAAGGGAGAGAGAATGAGGAAGAACAACAGGAATCGGGAAAAATACACGATGGAACGAACGATCCGGAATCAAAGCCTGCCGTCACGCCTGCTCCGCACCCCGCTGGGGATGCTGGTGTGGCGGCTCGTTCTGCTCTATGCGGTGCTGATGCTCTGCCGCATCGCCTTCTACCTCTACAACGCCGCCCAGCTGGGCACGCTGACCTTCGCCGAAATCGGTCCACTGCTGGCCGGAGCGCTGAAATTCGACACCGCCTCGGTGGTTTATGCCGACGGGCTGTTCATCCTGCTCTCGCTGCTGCCGCTGCACGTGCGCGAACGCCGCTGGTACCGCAACCTCCTCTACGGTTACTACGTGGCGATCAACTCCCTGCTCGTCGTGGCCACGAACATCGCCGATACGGTCTACTTCCGCTATACGCAGAAACGCTTTACGGCCGACGAGATCTTCTTCGCCGACAACGACAACTCGCTGCAGCTCGTCGGGAAGTTCATGGCCGAGAACTGGTACCTGGTTCTCCTGTGGATCGTCCTCACGGGCCTGCTGGCCTGGGGCTACCGCCGCCGGGTGCGCGAAGAGAGCCTGCTGCGCAACGGCTGGCCCTACTACGTCGGCGGGAGCGTGATTCTGGCCATGGCCGCGGGGCTGAGCATCGCCGGAATGCGGGGCGGCATGACGCGCATGACGCGCCCGATCACCCTCTCGAACGCCACGCTCTACACCCCGGACAGCGGCAAGGCCAACCT
>CALUMM010000022.1 GCA_944321755.1 uncultured Alistipes sp. | reverse complement strand
ATAGCGGTTCAGAATGATTTGGGCGGATACCTCCTTCTTATCGAGTTCGAGATCTCTTTGGATTTGTAAAATGTTGGCGGAAATAGCGTCCAGATAGAGATTCAAATCCTTTCCGCCACGGCATTTTTCATTGGCTTTTCCTTTTTCCGAGTTCCAGGCATGCGGTTCGATAAATCGCTTGATTGAAGCATCGGCGCGTTCTCCATTGATTGTCAGACGCATAAATACGGGAGCCTCGCCTCTTTTGTTGAGCTTGTCCCGCCGAATGTAAAACAACAGGCTGAAAGTTGTCCTTTCCATAAGTACACCGAATTAAGGGTTACAAAATTAGTTTCCCAAGTGTCTTAAGTCAAGAGGAAGACCGCTGCAAATAAGTGCAAACCAATCTGTTACGAGCAATTCGGTGTACTTTTTCGGCCCGAAAAAAAGTACACCGAATAGGCCACAGATAACCTGCTTTTCGATGCCTTTTTCTACACTTTCAACAAAAAATAAACCCTTGTAAACTACTGTTTTACAAGGGTTTGCGCTGTTTTTCAGTGTTTGCTTGGCGGAAAGAAGGGGATTCGAACCCCTGAAACCCTTTTGAGGTTTACTCGCTTTCCAGGCGGGCCAGTTCAACCACTCCTGCATCTTTCCGTAAGGTGCTGCAAAAGTACGCAATATTTCCGGAATCTGCAAATGACGGCGATTTTTTCTGCACCAAAAACCCGGGGAGAGACGCAGCATCCGCCGAGCCGCCCCCCGCCAACGGGCGACTACCCTGCCGCTGCCGCCTCCTACATCCGGAACCGGCCTGCACTTCTCCCTGCAATCCGGCACAGCATCGGCCGCCTGCACCTCTCCCTGCAATCCGGAGTTACCGGATATAGCTCGTCACGATGCGCGGTTCGGGTTCGGGGCGTTTTTCCGACGCCGTCAGCCCGGCCTTCAGGACCCGGGCCATATTGCGGCCGAGGACCCGCATGATCTGCAAACCCTCCAGATCCTGCGACGCCTCACCGGGCTGACGTCCGTGCACGCTGTTCCAGTATTGCGACGAGACGACCGGCATGTTCGAGATCGTAAAATATTTGTTCAGACGGTCGAATGCGGCGCTGGCACCCCCGCGGCGGCACACCACGACCGCAGCGGCCGGCTTATAGGCCAGGCGGTCCGTGCAGGAGACGAACAAGCGGTCGAGCAGGGCACACAGCGAACCGTTGGGTCCGGCAAAGTAGACCGGCGACCCGACGATGAGTCCGTCGGCCTGGGCGAGTTTTTCCCGGATCAGCATGTAGAGGTCGTCCTCGAATGCGCAGCAGCCGGTTTGGGAACAGGACCAGCAGGCAATACATCCGGGAACAGGCCTGGTTCCCAGCGGGATGATTTCGGTTTCGATGCCCTCGGCTTCGAGCGTGCGGGCCACTTCGCGCAACGCGATGAAGGTATTTCCCTCGCGATGCGGACTTCCATTGATCATCAAGACTTTCATGAGCTCAATCAGATAAGGTAATCACGACATTCCGAACGGGATACGACGACGGCGTTTCTGTCCCTGCCCGACGCCCGGAGGCGCCACCCGCGTACACTCCGCCCGGAAAGCAGAACAAAGATACGAAATCCGCCGCAAAACCCGAAATCAAGGGGGGGGGTGTAGAAAGCGGGGGCTGAGTGCGGGGGGGGGTGAGAGAAGAAGGCAAAAAAGGGCTGCCGAACGAGGATCGCAGAGGGGAAGGGTTAGAAGGGAGTAGGCTGCCGGAAGAGGGTCACAGGAAGGGGCAGAAAAAGGGGTACCGGGAGAGGGCCGCAAGAGGGATGATTGCAGGGAGTGTGGAGGGTGGGGGTCAGAAATGCCCGTCGGCCATCTGGCGGCAATACTGCGAAGGGGTCATTCCCTTGACCTTCCGGAAGAGGCGCGAAAGGTTCTTGCTGTCGGAGAATCCGGCTTCGACCGCCGCATCCGAGATACTCATCCCCTCGCTCAGCAACTGGGTCACCCGATCGATCCGCACCCGGATGATGTACTCGTAGATCGAGGTCTCCATGCTCTTCTTGAAACGGGTCTCCAGCAGGCGTCTCGAAAGCGGAACGCGGGTCAACAACTCCCGGACCGTAATCTTGCGTCCGATATTTTCATGGATGTACTTCAGGACCTCGGCGATGTGCGGATCGCTGTGCGCATAGATATCGGTGGACTGACGGGTAATGATATGCGTGGGCATGACCATGACATCTTCGGGCTGCTGCCCGGGGTTGCGGAGGAGCTGGTCGATGAGCCGGGCGACGTCGTAACCGCCCTGTTCGACCGACTGGTTGAGCGACGAGAGGTTCGGTTCGGAGAGCCGGCAGATCGTCTCGTCGTTGTCGACACCCAGGACGGCGATGTCGTCGGGAATTCGAAATCTCCCTCCACCGATAATATGGCAGGCTTCGGTAATGTGGTAAGCCTGGTTGTCGTCGCAGGCCATGATGGCGACGGGCTTGGGCAAGGATTCCAGCCAGGTGGTGAGCTGCAGCGAATCGTAGTACCAGAGGTCGTTCTGCGCCTTGCTCCGCAGGGCCGAGAAGGTGAAGTTGGGATTGGCGGCGGCAATCGTCTCGCGGAATCCCTGGCAGCGTTCGTCCGACCAGACGATATCGCGCGTCCCGTAGAATGCGAAATGCCGGAATCCCTTGCGGATGAAGTATTCGGCACACATTTTCCCGGCAAGCACGTGCGGGCCGGTAATGTTCGGGATGCAATCGAAGCGTTTCTTGAAATCCTGCGCGATGGCAATGATTCCGTTCCGGGCGAAGAGTTCGACGCGGTCCGTATTGTAAAACTGCCCGATGACGGCATCGGCGTGCATTTTCCGGGCCCACTGGACCACGGATTCGATTCCGAACTTGTCGCGGATCGAAAGCGGCAGACGGCTCAGGCTCCAGGCCTGTTTCATGTCCTGGGCATAGCGTGCGATCCCCAGGAGCAGACGACGGGCATAAGCCTCGGAGAAGTCGGTCAGGAAGATGATTCGGGCCATTGTTGCTGTCGGATGTGGGGTAAAATTATCTTTTTTTTTCGAGAAATCCATCCGTTCGGTCCAAAAATTAACACGCCGGCAACACCCTTTTCACACGGAAGTCGCATTCGGGGATCAATCCGTGCGATTTGCGCAATGTGAGGATATAAAAACGTAAATTCAACCCAAACAGCCCTTTTCAAAACCTATTTTTGTGTAAATGATCTTCATAACGTTCGAAAACAAGATCATTGCAGGGTGTTTTTGTAAATTTTTTAATAACTCATACCTATTGAAAAAGCGCAAAAATGAGACTACGCAAGGCGATTACGGATCGCCGATCCCAACAATCAACCACTACTACTTAATTTAAAACCCATGATGCGATGAAAAAAATTAGACCATGCTTATGCGTACTTTTCGCGGTATTGTTCCTCATACCGGCAAGTACGTTTGCACAGAGTTTCACGGTTTCGGGTACGGTATCCGACAAGAACGGGGCCATCGCCGGAGCCAGCGTGCTGGTGAAGGGTACGACCATCGGCGTCTCGTCGGATGCTTCGGGTGCGTTCCAGTTGACGATTCCGGGGAGCCAGGCCATTCTGGAGGTGTCGTTCATCGGCTACAAGACCCGTGAAATCGCCGTAACGGCCGCCACCACACAGGTAAAGGTCACCCTCGAAGAGGATGCCCAGCGGCTGGAGGATGTCGTGGTGCTCGGCTTCGGAGCCTCGGCCCGGCGCGCCGACCTGTCGACCTCGGTGGGCGTGCTCGAAAACGTGGAGTCGAACAAGACCCGTCCCGTGACCTCGACCGAGAGTATGCTTCAGGGCCAGATCCCGGGCGTAACGATCGTGGCCCAGGGCGGTGACCCGACCGCCACCCCGACGGTAACGGTCCGCGGTGTCGGTTCGCAGTCGGGCGAAAGCGTGCTGTGGGTCGTCGACGGAGTTCCGGGAGCGCCGCTGAACATGAACGACATCGAGTCGATCGTGATTCTGAAGGATGCCGCCTCGGCGGCCATCTACGGTGCGCAGTCGGGAGCTGCGGGCGTTATCCTGGTGACGACCAAGAAGGCCAAATCGGGGGCGCTGTCGGTCACCTACGAAGGGAACTTCGGCGTCCGCAAGGCCACGAACCTGCCCCAGTCGCTGACCGTCGAGGAGCAGCGTCGTGTTCGTGAGGCATCGCTGGCCGTCAACGGCGGGACGCTTCCCGCCGCGTGGGATTCTCCGGAGATGTCGCAGACCCGCACGGACTGGATCGACGAGATCTTCCGCACGACGATGTACCAGCGCCATCAGGTTTCGGTCCAGGGCGGCACGAACAACCTCTCGAACCGTCTGTCGTTCAACTACAACGACGACCAGGGAACGCTGCTCAGCACGTTCAACAAGACGGCGAGCATCCGCTACAACGGCAGCTACAGGATCAACGACTACATCACGATTTCGGAGGATGCCATGTACTCGAACAACAAGCAGCGCGGCACCAACACGGACAGCGGCTACAACGGAGTGATCTGGCTGGCGATGTCGATGCCGCGGAGTGCGCGGGCCTTCTACGACGACGGGTCGTACGGCGGCACGTCGGAGATCGGCAGCGACGCTGTAGCGGGTCTTCACGGCGACCTGATCAACCCGATCCGGCAGCTTTCGGCCCACTCGCTGATCAACAAGACGCAGAAGTTCTCGACGACGACGAACCTCTCGATCCAGAACATCCTGCCGGGCCTGAAGTTCAACAGCCGCTTCACCTACCGCAACGAGGACAACCTCTACAAGCGTTTCGACCCGATGCGCACGGAGCCTGGCAAGCCCTATCTGACCAACGAACTGGAGTATTCGACCTATGACTTCTGGTTCTGGGAGACGGAGAACTCGCTGACCTACGACAACACGTTCGGGCGCCACACGGTGGGGGCCCTGCTGGCCACGACGGCCAACAAACAGGCCGGGCGGAGCTTCAGCGTCAAGGGTACGGGCTTCGAGAACGAAGATGACATCTACCAGTATCTGAACATGGCCACCAACTACGAGGATCCTTCGGACAGCTACTACAGTCCGGATGCCAACGTGGCGATCGTGGGACGTCTGTCGTACAGCTACGCCGACCGTTATTTCGTGACGGCCTCGTGGCGGCGCGACTATGCGGGGCGCCTTCCCGAGAACCGGAAGAGCGCCGACTTCCCGGCCGTAACGGGAGCCTGGAAGCTGTCGAGCGAGCCCTTCTTCCCGACCAGCGACGTGATTTCGATGATTAAGCTGCGTGCCTCGTGGGGCCGCATCGGCAACCTCGGATCGATCGATTATGCCTACGGTTCCCCGACGCTCGGCATCCTGGGTTACGGTTACGAACCGGGACAGGTGGGCAACTCGACGAACAGCAACCGGGTCTATCCGCTGGCGCGGAACTACAACCTGACGTGGGAGACCTCCGAGCAGACCGACCTGGGTGTGGACATCGATCTGTTCCGGGACCGGCTCTCGATTTCGGCCGACGTCTACTGGAAACGCACCTATGACCTGATCCAGCAGCAGACGATGGGCTGGCCCAATGCAATGGGTCTTGCCGCCCCGCTGGTGAACCTGGGCGAGATCCGCAACCGCGGTTTCGAACTGTCGGTCAACTGGAAGGAGCAGATCAACAAGGACTGGAGCTACTTCGTAGGCGGGAACTTCTCGATCCTGAAGAACTGGGTTTCGGACATCGGCGTGCGCAACGACGACGGTTCGAAGGCCGTATGGACCCATGACTACGCCTTCCGCGGGCTGAACAACATCTACCAGACGGCCGAGGGCGAGCCGCTCTACTCCTACTACCTGATCCAGTCGGCGGGTATTTTCCAGAGCGACGAGGAGGCTGCAGCCTATACGTGGACGAATCCCGAGACGGGCGAGGTGAGCCGGATCCAGCCCAATGCGAAGGCCGGCGACCTGAAGTTCGTGGACTACAACAACGACGGCAAGATCGATTCGAACGACCGTCAGTACATGGGCAGCTACATGCCGAAGATCACCTACGCCTTTACGGCGGGCTTCAGTTGGAAGAACCTCTCGTTCAGCGTAATGCTGCAGGGCGCAGCCCGCACGAAGGCCTTCAACGCCACGAAGCTGACCTATCTGAACGAAGCCGAAGGGAGTTTCAACCGTTCGCGCGAGATCCTGAATGCGTGGTCGCCGACCAACCGGTCATCGAACATTCCGCGTCTGAACTCCGCGGATCCGAACGGCAACTTCACGACGGTTTCGGACTGGTACCTGGAGGATGCCTCCTACCTGCGCATCAAGAACGTGATGCTCTCCTACGACCTGACGAGCCTGCTTCGCCGTTCGAAGCACTTCGAGGCGCGGAAGAGTTCGCTGAGCGTCTTCGTCAATGCCGAGAATCTCTGCACCTTCACCGACTATACGGGCATCGATCCCGAGGTGGGCGGCGTCGGACTCGACAGCGGCAAGTATCCCGTTTCGCGGGTCTTCTCGTTCGGCATCAACCTCACTTACTAAACAACCTAATTCAACAGGACCATGAAAACGAAAATCATAGCAATATTTGCGTTTGTAGCGGGTGCGTTGACGCTGAATTCGTGTGCGGAATTCCTCGACGTGACACCCGAAGGGACCCCGAGCGAAGGGACCTTCTTCGCCACGGACAAGGATGCGGAAGATGCCATCGATGCCGTTTACTGGATCTTCGGCGAGGGTGACGGCATGTGGGGCCGCGACCTCTTCTGGGAGCAGGGCTGCGGTGACGACTGCGTCTACACGAAATCGCGCTGGTCGTCGCTCGAAACGCTGCAGTTCACCGGCGAGGAGAGCCCGATCACCGATTCCTGGGAGTACCTCTATCAGTATATGGCCTATGCCCAATGGGTAGTTTCGTCGCTGCTGGACAAGGGCGAGGAGAATCTGTCGGCCGTGGAGAGCCGGGTATTGGGCGAAGCCTACTTCATGCGTGCGTTCCTGCACTTCCACATCGCCTACCGTCACGGCACGAAGGAGCTGGGGGTTCCGTTCGAGCGCTGGGAGGACTTCCCCGACGGCTACAACAACGAGATCTACAAACAGCAGGCGAGCGTTGCGGACAACTACACGCTGATCATCTCCGACCTGGAGCAGGCGGCCCGACTGCTGCCGCTGTTCGAGAGCTACACGACGGCCGACTACGGGCGTGCGCACCGTGCCGCGGCCTGGGCGCTGATGGTGAAGGTCTACGCCTACTGGGCCTACTGGGATTCGAGCAAATGGGCGCTCATTCCGGACCTGGTGGACAAGATCGAGAACGAGGGCGGCCGGGGGCTGCTGGCGGACTGCGCCGATCCGTTCAAGATCGAGAACAACTGGTCGAAGGAGTACATCTGGTCGGTGAATTCGATCGGCGGGACGAACCCCGGCGGCAGCGAGTTCCCGGGAGTCTGCCTGCGCAACACGGGCTGGGGTTACTACAACGGCTGGGGCTCGGTCAAGCCGACGCACGACCTCTACCTGGAGTACAAGAAGAATCCGAATGACAAGCGTCTGCAGCTCAATCTGATCGGCTATCAGGACGAGATCAACACCTTCACCTACTTCGGGAATCCGGCGATGAAGTATTCGGAGAACAGCGGCGATGCCGTCCTGTCGGGCTACTCGGTGGCCAAGTACATGGAACCCTACACCTACGGGAACGAGGTGTACAACGAGGGCGAGCTCGACCCGACGGCCACGGCCCTGACCAACCCGCACATTTCGACCAACGGCGACTTCCCGACCACGGACCTGAACGTTCCGCTGATCCGCTTTGCGGAGATGGTGCTCTTCAAGGCCGAAGCGCTGCTCATGCAGGGCAAGAGCGGGGCTGCCGCCGAGTTGAACCGCCTGACGCGCCGGGCCGGACTGGGCGATCTCTACGCCGAGGGGTCGGTAACGATGGCGGACCTCAAGCACGAGCGCCGCTGCGAGCTGGCCTTCGAATTCACGGACCGCTTCCAGGATCTGAAGCGCTGGAACGAGACCGCGATTCTGAGCAGCAAGCTCAAGGGCAACGTTCCCGACAAGGCGGGTCAGAGCGAAGGCGTGACCTGCACGGTAAAGGATATCTGGCCCGTCGGAGAGGCTACGCGGAGTTATTCGGCCGCCAAACAGATTGTCTTCCCGTATCCTCCGCAGGAGATCGTGAAGGCGGGCGGCAAGTGGAAGCAGCCGCTCGGCTATTGATCGAATTCCGAGCCGCGGAGACCGGTCCTGTAGGGGGCCGGTGTCTCCGCGGCTCTTTTCAAAATTTCGTTCGGACCGGTGTACGGCCGAGTCCGCAGGATCTTGTCTGCTGCGGAGGTTCCACCCCGCCCGAGACCGGGAAGAGACCGCGCAACGGCAACCGGCAGCGATCGGAGGAAAAGGATGGGAAAAACCCATTCCCGGACGACCGACAAGCCGGATAAAAGCGTATCTTTGTAACACGAGGCCGTGCCCTCGAAAAACGTATTTGCAACCCAACCATGTCCAACCTCCGAACCACCCTGGCGACCTGCAGCCTGCTGCTGCTCTCCTGCGCGACGGAGCCCGCGGATCCGCTCGCATACGTCGATCCCTTCATCGGGACGGGATTCCACGGACACACCTACCCCGGTGCGACGACGCCCTTCGGAATGGTGCAGCTCAGCCCCGACACCCGTTCGGGCGACTGGGACGCCTGCGCCGGCTATTACCATGAAGATACGACCCTCGACGGGTTTTCGCACACGCACCTGAGCGGCACGGGATGCGCCGATTTGTCCGACGTGCTGTTCCGCCCCGGCATCCGGGACGAGGTGACGGAAGAGGGGGAATATGCCCCGGTTCCGTACCGCTTCTCGCACGCGCAGGAGAGGGCCTCGTGCGGTTACTACGCCGTGACGCTGCCCGACGAGGGCATCGACGTGGAGCTTACGGCGGCGCCCCGCACGGGTGTCCACCGCTACGTTTTCCGCAAGGAGGGGCCGCGCCGCGTGACGGTCGACTTGACGCATTCGGTCGGCGAAGAGCGCGTGGAGCGCAGCGAACTGACGCCGTGCAGCCCGACCGAACTGTGCGGGATGCGGCTTACGCAGGGATGGACCCCGAACCACCACGTCTATTTTTCAGCGGAGTTCTCCGCGCCGTACACCGATGTCAAGGTGCTCGACGAGCGGATTGCGATCCTGAGTTTCGCCCCGGAGGTGGATACGCTGACGGTCGCCGTGGGGCTTTCGTCGGTGAGCTGCGCGAATGCCCGTGAGAACCGGCTGGCGGAGGTCCCGGAGCTGGATTTCGACACCGTAAAGGTGCAGGCCGAAGCGCTGTGGCGCGAGGCGCTGGGCGAGATGCGGGTCACGGGCGGAAGCCGCGACGAGCGGAAGAACTTCTACACGGCGCTCTACCATACGAAACTGACGCCCAACCTGATGAGCGACGTCAACGGCGAATACCGGCGTCATGACCAGACGATCGGGCGGGTGCCCGCCGGCAGACGCTACTATTCGACCTTTTCGCTGTGGGATACGTTCCGGGCGTGGCACCCGTTGCAGACGCTGGTCGACACGTGCCTGGTAAACGACATGGTCCGCAGCATGTTGGAGATGTACGCCTGCACGCAGGAGCTGCCGATCTGGCCGCTGGCCTCGGGCGAGACGGGGACGATGATCGGCTACCACGCCGCGTCGGTGATTGCCGATGCCTGGATGAAGGGGATCCGGGGCTACGACGGCGAAGCGGCCCTGGCGGCGATGGTCCGTTCATCGAACATCAACGCCAAGGGCTCGGACCACTACGTCGCCCGGGGCTATATTCCCTCGAACATCCGCAACGAATCGGTCTCCTGCACGCTGGAGTACGCCTACGACGATTGGACGATCGCGCGGATGGCCGAATCGCTGGGTGAGGAGGAGACGGCCCGGCTCTATTACGCACGGGCCCAGAACTACCAGCATCTCTTCGACGGATCGACGGGCTTCTTCCGCGGACGGCGTTCGGACGGCGGCTGGAGCGTGCCGTTCGAACCCTTCGCCACGGGGCGCGACTACACCGAGGCGACGCCGTGGCACTACCGTTTCTTCGTGCCGCACGACGTGAACGGCCTCATCCAGCTGCTGGGCGGCCGCGAGGCGTTCCTCCGGGAGCTCGACCGGCTCTTCACGCTGGAGTCGGAGGAGATGCGGCTCGATGTCTCGGACGTGACGGGGCTGATGGGCCAGTACGCCCACGGCAACGAGCCGAGCCATCACATGGCCTACCTGTACAGCTATGCGGGCGAGCCGTGGAAGACGCAGGAGCTGACACGGCGGCTGCTCGACGAGATGTACGCCCCGACACCGGGCGGGATCATCGGCAACGAGGATTGCGGACAGATGTCGGCCTGGTACCTCTGTTCGGCCCTGGGCTTCTATCCGGTCTGCCCGGGCTCGAACGAATTCATCCTGACCACGCCGCTCTTCGAGCGGGCCGAGCTCCGGCTGGCCAACGGCCGCACGCTGAGCATTACGGCCAACGACCCGGGGCGCAACCGCTATATCGGCGAAGTGACGCTCAACGGGGCACCCGTTCCGGAGAACTTCCTCACCTACGAACGGCTGATGGAGGGCGGCGAGCTGCACTTCACGCTGATACCGCGCCCCGACACGGTGCGGGGTACGGCCCCGGCGGCGCAACCCTACTCTCAGACGCACGAACGGAGGGTTTCGACCCCTTATACGACCCAGGATGTCTACCTCTTCCCGGAAGAGATCGACGTGGCGCTGGCCACGACGACCGCCGGGGCCGAGATCCGCTACACGCTCGACGGTACGGAGCCGACCGGGAGTTCGCCGCGATACGAATCGCCCGTCCGGGTGGACCGTTCGCTGACGCTGCGGGCCCGGGGGTTCCTGGAGGGGGCGCAACCGAGCCGCGAACTGGTGCTTCGGGCCGAAAAGGCGGTTTTCCGACCGGGCGTCGAGGTCTCCGGGGCCCGTCCGGGCGTCGGCTACCGCTACTACGAAGGGCACTTCTCGCGGGTTGACGGGATCGTCGGCGGGAAGCTGGCCGAACGGGGCATCCTGCCGGAGGTTTCGATCGCCGGGGCCCGTCAGAAAGACCACTTCGGATACATTTTCGAGGGTCTGCTCCGCATTCCCGAGCGGGGTGTCTGGGAGTTCCGGCTCCGGAGCGACGACGGGAGCGTGCTGGAGATCGGCGGGGAGCGGATCGTCGACAACGACGGCTCGCACGCCTCCATCGCAGCGACGGGACGTGCAGCGCTGGATGCGGGTCTGCACCCCTTCCGGCTGCTCTATTTCGAGGATTACGAGGGCGAGGAGTTGTCGTGGGAGTGGCGCGCTCCCGGGACGGATCGTTTCGAAGCCGTTCCCGGCGAGAACCTCTTCACCGCCCCCGGAAAGTAACCGTACATGAAAACCCAAAAACATAGAAAACCATGAAAAAGAGTGTGATCCTGTGGGCTGTCTCGGTGCCGTTTCTGCTTCTGACGGCGTGCGGTCCGCAACCGAAGGCGGAGCTGAACGTCATGACGTTCAACATGCGTTACGACAACCCCGACGACAGTGCGAACAACTGGCAATACCGCCGCGACCGGGTGGCCCGCGTGATCGAGTCGCAGGCTATCGACGTCTTCGGGGCCCAGGAGCTGCTGATCAACCAGCTCAACGACCTGAAGGGGCTGCTTCCCGGCTATGCCGAGGTGGGCGTAGGCCGCGAGGACGGAGCCGAAGCGGGCGAATTCAACCCGGTCTTCTACCGCACGGAGCGTTTCGAGCTGCTCGACTGGGGGACCTTCTGGCTGAGCGAGACCCCCGAAACGGCCGGATCGAAGGGGTGGGACGGGGCCTGCGAACGCCTGGCCACCTGGACGGTGCTGCGAGACCGCGACGGCCGCGAGATCTTCTTCATCAACACCCATCTGGACCATGTGGGCGAGACGGCACGGCGTGAGGGCGTCTCGCTGCTGCTGGAGCGCATCGCCCTCCTTTCCGCGGGGCGTCCCGTGGTTCTGACGGGCGACTTCAACGCCGAACCCGAATCGGAGGTAATCGCCCACGTCGTGGAGAGCGGACTGCTGCACCACACGCGCGATGTGGCGGCCGAACGCCAGGGTCCGTACTGGAGTTTCTCGGACTTCGGCCGGATTCCCGAGGCGGAGCGCACGCTGATCGACTACATCTTCGTAAACGACGGTTTCGAGACCCTTCTCCATGCGGTGCTGCCCGACACGCTTGACGGCGGCCACGTCTCGGACCACGCCCCTGTCATGGCAAAATTGCAATTTTAACGACAACGACCGATGAAATCCGGACTTTTGAAATACACGCTGCTGCTTGTGCTGGCGGCAGGCGTTGCGACGGCCCGCGCCGAGCGGCCGATCCTGATCCACTCGCACAACGACTATGCGCGCTGCGTACCCTTTTATGAGGCCTATGCGCAGCACGTGGCGTCGATCGAGGCGGATGTCTACCTGCACGACGGGCAGCTGCTCGTGGGCCACGATCCCGAGGACCTTTCGCCGGATCTCTCGTTCGAGGCGCTCTACGTCGAACCGCTGGTGACGCTCTTCGCCCGCAACGGCGGACGGGCCTGGCGCGACTCGGAGGAGCCGCTCCAACTGATGATCGAACTCAAGTCGGAGACGGCCCCGACGCTGCGGGCCGTAACGGCACTGCTGGACCGCTGGCCGGAGGTCTTCGACGTGCGGCGCAATCCGCAGGCGGTGCGCATCGCCATTACGGGGCGTGTACCCTCGCCGGAGGAGTTTGCCGCCTACCCGGCCTACGTGCAGTTCGACGGGGCATGGGATGCCGACTATACGCCCGAACAACTGAAGCGGGTGGCCCTCGTCAGCGCGAATTTCCGCAACTTCTCGCACTGGAACGGCAAGGGTTCGCTCATTCCGGCGGAGCTGACCCGGGTCCGGGAGGTGATCGACCGTGCGCACGCCTGGGGCAAACCCGTCCGTTTCTGGAACGCACCCGAAGGGACGACGACCTACTATACGTTCTACAACCTGGGCATCGACTACATCAACACGGACCGTCCGGAAGCCTGTGCGGCCTTCTTCCACGACTTCGGCAACAAGAATTTCCGGATCGGGGAGTACCGCGAGGGTGAAGAGGGCGTAACGGGCACGAAACGGCTCGACAAGACGACACGGGACTTCAGCGGCTTCCAGAACGACAAGCTCCAGCTGTCGAAAGGCATCGAGGTCTACACCCCGAGCCATCTGAACGACGGCGGGGAGGGCCGGATCCGCAACGTGATCTTCCTGATCGGCGACGGCATGGGTCTTTCGCAGATCCAGGCCGCGGCCTGTGCCAACCGGGGTCTCACGACCTTCCAGATGAAGTACCTCGGGCTGCAGAGCAACTACGCGCTGGACGCCTTCACGACCGACTCGGCTGCGGCGGGCAGCACCCTGGCCACAGGCGAGCGCCATGCCAACCGCCACATCTCGATGAGCGTCGAGGGCGATCCTCTCCCGTCGCTGAGCGACTACTTCCACGAACGGGGCTATTCGGTGGGGGTCCTGACCCTGGGCAACGTGGTCGACGCCACACCGACAGCCTTCTACGGCCACTCCGTCGAGCGGGACAACTCCGACGAACTGACCCGGGCGCTGCTCGACGGGCGGATCGACCTGCTGTGCGGGAGCGGCATCCGGCAGTTTACCGAGCGGGAAGACGGTCTCGATCTGATCGGCAAACTCTCGAAGAGCTACGACTTTATCCGTTCGATCGACGGGATCGGCGACGCCAAGGGCCGCGTGATCTGCATCGACGAGCGGATGGACGAGGCGGCCGAGGAGTCGAACCTCACGCTGCTGGCCGACGCCACACGGGCCTCGATCGCCCGTCTGCAGGCGCGCAGCGACAAAGGGTTCTTCCTGATGGTCGAGGGTGCGAAGATCGACTACGCGGGACATTCGTGCTGCCTGCCGGGTTCGATCATCGAGATGCTGAGTTTCGACCTGGCGGTGGCCGAGGCGCTGAAATTCGCCGACACGAACGGCGAGACGCTGGTCGTGGTCACGGCCGACCACGAAACGGGCGGTCTGGTGCTGATCGACGGTGACGAAGCCTCGGGACGCATCATGGGTCTCTACGTCTCGGACGACCACACGCCGTCGATGATCCCGGTCTTCGCCTACGGTCCGGGCGCCGACCGCTTCACGGGCATCTACCCCAACACGGAGATCGCCCGCCGGATCCGGGCCCTGACGAATCGCTAAAGAGCCATGAAGCCATGAAACGATATTGGACAGTCACGCTTCTGCTGACCCTTCTCACGGGCGGGCTTTCGGCCCAGGGGCTGCAATCGGGACCCTATGAACTCCCCTACAAGAACACCTACGTCAAGGAGGTGTTCGTGGCGGAGAACGAATTCCGCACGGCCGAGCCCGTGACGCGCACGCCGGGGACGTTCGACGAAGCCCGGCAGGTGCTCCCCGAACCCTACTGGGAGGGGCACGATGCGGAGATCGAGATGTACTGGCACGCCTGGCGCATCGCCGTGGGGAACATCCGCCAGCCGCAGGAGGGTTCGGGGTTCGTGGCCCCGTACCTCGACATCGCCTACAACGGCAACATCTTCATGTGGGACATGTCGTTCATGATGATGTTCGCACGCTACGGCTACCGGTTCTTCCCGTTCCAGTCGTCGCTCGACAACTTCTACGCCCGTCAGCACCCCGACGGATTCATCTGCCGGGAGATCCGGGCCGACGGTTCGGACTGCTTCGAGCGTTACGACCCGACCTCGACAGGCCCCGACCTGCTGCCGTGGGTCGAGCTGGCCTACTACCGGCAGTTCGGGGATCTCGACCGCCTGCACCGGGTTTTTCCGGTGCTGTGCGCCTATGCGAAGTGGTGGCGGCTGAACCGCACGTGGCCCGACGGCTCCTACTGGTCGAGCGGCTGGGGCACGGGTATGGACAACATGCCGCGCGTGAAGGAGGAGTACAACCCGATCTATTCGCACGGCCACATGTCGTGGCTCGACACGAACCTGCAGCAATATCTGGTCGACGCCTCGCTGCTGCAGATCGGCTTCTACATCGAGCGCTGGCAGGAGATCGAGGAGCTGGAAGACGAGATGAAGTTCCTGAAGGGCTACCTCAACGAACGGATGTGGGACGACAGACGGGGCTTCCTCTGCGACCGATATGCCGACGGGACGCTGTGCTCGACGCTCGGGATCGGAGCCTACTGGGCGCTGCAGACCGACGTGCTCGACAGCGTGCGCCTCGCGCGCCTGGTTTCGCACCTGCGCGACACGGCGGAGTTCAACCGTCCGCACCGGGTTCCGTCGCTGGCTGCCGACCACCCGAAATACAACCCCAACGGGCGCTACTGGCAGGGCGGCGTGTGGCCCGGGACGAACTACATGCTCATCGACGGGCTCCAACGGCAGGGCTACGGGGCGCTGGCGCACGAGATTGCCGAAAACCACTACCGTGCGGTCTTCGAGGTGTGGAAGAGGACCGGGACCTTCTGGGAGTACTACGCCCCGGAACGGCTCGAACCGGGCTTCATGGCGCGCAAGGATTTCGTCGGCTGGACGGGGCTTCCGCCCATCGCGGTCTTCATCGAATACATCCTGGGCATCCGCTCGGACTATTCGGAACGTTCCATCGAATGGGACCTCACGAAGACCGAAGCGCACGGTATCTCGCGCTATCCCTTCGGGCCCGAGGGGGTTGTCAGCCTGCGCGTCGGGCGCCGGAAGAGCGTCACGGAGCGCCCCGTGATCCGGGTCGAGTGCGAGGAGCCCTTCGACCTGACGGTCCGCTGGGGCGGAAGCGAGTGCCGCACGGTCCACGTGACCCAAAGCGGAGAAGTCAAACTGAATTGAAAAAACAGGACCAATCATGAAGAGAGTGATCGCATGGAGCTTTCTGCTGCTCCTGAGTCTGAGCAGGTCGACGGCGCAGCCGCAAGGGCTTCGTTTCGCGGCCGACGGCACGTTCCGCATCGTACAGTTCACCGACACGCACCTCGACCCGCGGACTCCGGAACGGCAGGCCGAAGCAGAGAAGACCTTTGCGCGCATCGACCGGATCATCCGCACGGAGCGTCCCGACCTGCTGGTATTCACGGGCGACGTGGTAACGGGCAGCCCGGCTGCGGGGATGTGGCAGCGGCTGCTCGACACGCTCTCCCGCCGGGGAGTCCCCTACTGTATCGTTCTGGGCAACCACGATGCCGAACAGGATCTCCCGCGACGGGAGATTGCACGGCTGGTGACCTCCGCCGCGGGGAGCCTCAACACGCTCGACGCGACGGGCGAACTGGCCGACGTGGAGCTGCCGGTCGTGGATTCTACGGCCTGCAAACCGGCGGCCGTACTCTACTGCCTCGATTCGCACGACTATTCGACCCTTCCGGGGATCGAAGGATACGGCTGGTTCGAACAGGAGCAGATCGCGTGGCTGCGCGGCCGCTGCGAGGCCCGCACGTCGGAGAACGGCGGCACGCCGCTTCCGGCGCTGGCGTTCTTCCACATCGCGCTGCCGGAGTACGTGGCGGCGTGGCGGAACCCCGACAACTCCCGCATCGGGCGGGCTGCCGAAGAGGAGTGTCCCGGGGTGCTGAACCCGGGGATGTTCGCCGCGATGGCCGAGAGCCGGAGCGTCATGGGGACCTTCGTGGGGCACGACCACGACATCGACTATCTCGTTGCGGAACAGGGCATCGCCCTCGGTTACGGGCGTTTTTCGGGGGACAATACGACCTACAACAACCTGCGTCCCGGAGCCCGGGTCATCGTCTTGAGCGAAGGGGTGCGCGGCTTCGAGACCTGGATCCGCGAGGACGACGGCCGCATCGTGGACCACGTCCGGTTCGAAGGGGGCAAAATCGTCAAGCACAAACAATAATCCAGTCATGAGAATCGGCGTAGATTTGGGCGGCACGAACGTTCGTGTCGGATTGGTCGACGAAGGCCGCATCGTGCGACTGATCTCGGAGCCCTGCAAGTCGGACCGTCCGGAGGGGGAGGTCGTGGCACACATCGTTTCGCTCATCGAACAAGTGATCGTCCCCCGTGTAACGCAAATCGGCATCGGAGTCCCTTCCGTCGTGGATGCGGCCCGGGGGATCGTCTACAACGTCACGGGGATTCCCTCGTGGCAGGAGGTGCACCTCAAGGAGCTGCTCGAAGCGCATTTCGGGATTCCGGTGCACGTGAACAACGACTGCAACTGCTTTGCCATGGGGGTTTGCCGCTACGGCGAAGCCCGTGGTTTCCGCGACGTGGTCTGCGTGGCCCTCGGAACCGGGGTCGGAGCCGGGCTGGTCGTCGACGGCAAACTCTACTGCGGTCACAACACCGGAGCCGGGGAGATCGGGAGCATCCCCTACCTGGACCGCGACTACGAATACTACTGCAGCAGCCGTTTCTTCGTAGGGCGCGGCACGACCGGTAAGGAGGCTTTCGAACGGGCCGTGGCGGGCGATCCGGAGGCGTTGAAACTCTGGGAGGAATTCGGCCGGCACGTCGGGCGCCTGGTCATGCTGATCCTCTACGCCTACGACCCCGAGGCGATCGTCTTCGGCGGGAGCATTTCGCACGCCTTCGACTTCTTCAGCGAGGCGATGCACGCCGAGCTGGCGAAATTCCCCTATGCCAGGACCGTCGAACGGGTGCGGATCCGCTGCTCGAAAATCGAAAACATCGGGCTTCTGGGAGCCTCGGCCTGCCATGAATAGCGTGAAACGGCTGCTCCGGGCCGCACTCGCAGGGAGTGCGGGGCTGCTGGCGGCGTGCGGAGCCACGCTTCCGGCCGATACGCCGGTTTCGGTGGTTCCGCGACCCGAATCAGTCATCGAAGGAGCGGGGAGCTTCCATCTCACGGCCGATACGCGGGTCAGCCTTCCTGCGGATGCGGAAGGGTTCGATGCCGCGGCGGAAGCCCTGGACGAGGCGCTCCGGCCCTGTTTCGAGGCGCCGCTGCCCCGGGCCGGGACGCCTCCGGCCCGGAATGCAATCCGTTTCGAGCGGTGCGACACCCTCCCGGCCGAAGCCTACCGGCTGGAGGTGACCCCGGCGGGGATCGACATCCGCGCGGGAGATGCCGCCGGAGCCTTCTACGCGGTGCAGACCCTGCGCCAGCTGCTTCCGGTCGACGCCCTGAACCCCGGACGACGGATCCGGGCCGTGGAGATCCCGGCCGTTGCGATCGACGACCGCCCGGCCCTGGCCTACCGGGGGATGATGCTCGACGTGGCACGCCACTTCTTTTCGGTCGAAGAGGTAAAACGCACGCTCGACCTGCTGGCCCTGCACAAGATGAACGTCTTCCACTGGCACCTGACCGACGACCAGGGTTGGCGGATCGAGATCAACCGCTACCCCGACCTGACCCGCATCGGCTCGATCCGGCACCGGACGCTCATCGGCAGGGACCCGGGCGGGGAGTACGACGCCGACTGCCGTTACGACGAAACGCCCTACGGAGGCTGCTATACGCAGGCGGAGATCCGCGAGGTGGTGGCGTATGCCGTCCGACGCTTCATCACGGTCATCCCGGAGATCGAATTCCCGGGGCACGCCGTGGCAGCCCTGGCGTCGTATCCGTGGCTGAGCTGCACGGGCGAGCAGTACGAAGTGCGGCAAACCTGGGACATCGACGACCGGGTCTTCTGCCCGGGGCGTGAAACGACGTTCGAATTCATGGAAGGGGTGCTTGAGGAGGTGATGGAGCTCTTCCCCTCGACGTACATCCACATCGGGGGCGACGAATGCCCCACGAAGATGTGGGAGCAGTGCCCGCAATGCCGGGCCCGGATGCGCCGGGAAGGGATCTCCGAGCCGCGGGGCCTGCAGGGCTACGCCACGGCACGCATCGAACGGTTCCTGCAGCAGCACGGCCGCCATCTGATCGGCTGGGACGAGATTCTGGAAGGGGGCGTCACCCCCACGGCGATCGTCATGTCGTGGCGCGGCAGCGAGGGAGGGATCCGTGCGGCGCGTCAGGGCAATCGGGTCGTGATGTCGCCCACGACCCACTGCTACTTCGACTACTACCAGACCCCCGACACGCAATCCGAACCGCTGGCATGGGGCGGCTGCCTGCCGGTCGAACAGGTCTACGCGCTCGACCCGTATGCAGGTCTCACACCCGGGGAGCAGGGCTATGTGCTGGGTGTCCAGGCCAATCTGTGGACGGAATACATTCCCGACTTTTCACAGGCGCAATACATGTTGCTGCCGCGGTTGAGCGCCCTGGCCGAAGTGGGCTGGAGCCTCGACCGGAAGGATTTTGCCGATTACCGGCAACGGGTGGAGCGTCTGGCCCGCCGCTATGACGCCCTCGGATACCGTTATGCGAGCCATCTCTTCCAGGCTCCGGAGCCGGAGGGCCACCGATAAGCCCCGCTCCCGGGAAAAGGGGCCCGGGAAGAAGGCCCGGCCGATACGAACCCGGCCCGCACCGGAGCACGCCGAAGCTGAATAAGGCGGGGGCGCATCGAGACTGAACAAAAGGGTATCGGGCTGTACCGGGGAGTGAATTGGACGGATCCGGCCCGCACCGGAACCGGAGCACGCCGGGCGTGAATTGGCCGGAGTCGGGCCGCATCGGGACTGAACTACGTCGAACCCGGGTACAGCGAACCAGGATGTGCCGGAAGAGCAGACCACACAAAAAAAGACAGGCCGGAAAATCGGTCTGTCTTTTTTACAGAGAGGATTCCGATGCGGAATCACCTTCGGATCCGCACCTCCGCGAATTATTTCGCAGCCTCTACGGTCTCGGCAGCAGCCTCGGCAGCGGTCGAGTCGCACTTCTCAGCGCAGCAAGCGGCGGTCGAATCGCACTTCTCGCAAGCGGCAGCCTCAACGGTAGCTTCGGTAGCAGCAGCCTCAGCGGCAGCCTTCTTGTTGTTGTTTCCACAGCAGCCTACCATAGCGACGGCAGCCAGAACGATGACAAAAGAGAAAATCTTTTTCATAGCGTCAAACGTTTTTAATTATTAATAAATCTTATAAACGCCGCAAAGATAGATATTCGCAAAAAAAAAGCAAAGAAAAAACGGGGAATTTTCAAAAACGGAAGGAATTTATTCCAAAAGGTCCGCGACGGAGATCACCTCGTTCTTGAGAAAAGCCTTCGGGAATGTAGCCGAGACCCTGCCTTTCAGGATGATAGCCTCTTCGGTTGTGAGGCAGTTCCCGACCGAAACCGAGAACCAGGGGCTCTCGTAAACCATGTATACCCTGATCCCGGGGAATGTCTCTTCGAAGAGTTTTTTGGCCGCGATCGCCCCGCTTCGGGCATCGGGTCCGTTGTCGAAGAAGATGCAGACGCGGTGTCCCTTGTAGGAGAGGCGTTGAGCGGCCTGAGCGGCCTGAGCGACGGCCCGTGCGGCATCGCCGTGTTCGGAGACGAGCACCCGGGCCGGATCAAAGAATGCGGAACCGGCCGTGGGCTGGGCCAGCCGCTGCTTGAAGGCATCGAGCGACTGCGCGTGGGCCCCGGAAGCCACCGCAAGGAGTGTCCAGGTAAGGATCAGCGGGATGAATCTCATTTTATTTCAGATAATTTTCGACATCCTGAATCGACAGTCCAAAGGTATTCAAAAAATCGGACAACGGCATCTTTTCGCGCAAAAATTTCACGGGAGCGGGGCCTCCGCGCCCCTCGACGGCACACGAGACGAACACCTGCCCGAACTCTCCGTCCCGGACCTTCCGGGCCAGCAGATAGAGGGCCAGGGGGTCGGAGATCTGGAGCCGCCAGCGGGTTGCGAGGCTCTGGAGCGTGCGCCGGGGCACCGTCACGGGATCGCACAGCACGACGGTTCCGACGCGGGAGTTGCCGTAATAGATTCCGATTTCGGCCGACGAGAGCGTCAGATTGTACCCCGAACCGTTGTCGATGCGCACGACCACCTCGGCACCGGTCAGCCCCTGCCGTTCGACCTTCTCCACCCCGAGGAAGCGGACCTTGTCGGCAGCCTTCTCCACGGCCCGGCGACAGGATCCCGCCGAAAGGGCCACAGCCAGCAACAACAGATACAGAAAGTTTTTTTTCATCATTTTCATCATCGTTCACCCGTATATATTTGCGCAATCCCGCAGCTCAGGCTCCGGGCCCTGCAATTCCTGAATCCGGCGGCCTCCAGCCGGCGGAGGAACTCCGCGGGGAGCGGGAACTCCCCGACCGAAGCGGGGAGATATTCGTAGGCTTTGCGGTCGTGCGAGACCATGCCCCCGATACGGGGGAGGATCCGGCAGGAGTAGAATTCGTACACGGCGCGGAACAGCGGGTTCGCGGGCCTCGAAAACTCCAGAATCACGACCTTCCCGCCGGGTTTGACGACCCGTGCCAGCTCGCGGAGCCCGAGATCGAGGTCGCCGAAGTTGCGCACGCCGAAAGCCACGGTGGCCACATCGACGGAGGCCGGGGCCAGATCAAGGTGTTCGGCATCCCCGCGGTCGAGGACGATCCGCCCGTCGAGCCCCCGCTCCTCGACCTTGCGCCGCGCGACGTCGAGCATCCGTTCCGAGAGGTCCACGGCGAGGATCTGCACCCCTTCGATCCGGCGGGCCATGGCGATGGCCAGGTCCCCGGTTCCGGTCGCCACGTCGAGGATCCGGCGGGGTTTCGCCCGGCGCACGACCCGCACGACGCGGCGGCGCCACAGTCGGTCGATGCTCATCGAGAGCGTATGGTTGAGCAGGTCGTATTTCGGGGCGATATGGTCGAACATCTCGCGGACCTCCTCCTTCTTGGTTTGATCGGTATTGTAGGGTTTCATTCGTAACGGATGGTTTCTTCGGGTTTGACATGGGCGACGACGGCCGTGGGGATCACCAGCAGGGCGACGATGGCGGCGACGAATCCGACATTGAGCACCAGCCACCAGCCCCCGTCGAGCGCCACGGGGACTTCGGAGAGGAGATAGCCTTCCGGGTCGAGTTTGACCAGATGGGTCCAGTGCTGGATCAGGCAGAGTCCGACCCCGGCGATATTCCCCCAGCAGAGGCCGCGCAGGGTGACGAACGCGGCCCTCCAGAGGAAGATGCGGCGGATCTCGCCGTTGCGCATTCCGAGGGCCTTGAGGAGACCGATCATGCGCGTGCGTTCGAGGACGAGGATCAGCAGCGCCGAGGTCATGTTGAAGAAGGCCACGACGAGCATGATGACGATGATGACCGCGGCATTGACGTCGTGGGCCTTCAACCAGTCGAAGATATTGGCATAGCGCTCCGTGACGCTCTCCACGGCGAGGTTTTCCGTGCCGTCGCCCTCATCGTAGAGGAGTGTGCGTCCGAGCGTGCGGGCGAACGCCTCGGCCTCATCGAGCGACCGGGTGCGGATCTCGTAGCCGGAGATCTCGCCGGGGGACCAGTCAGCGAGGCGCTGTACGTTGCGGATGTCGGTTATGACCAGCGCACGGTCCATCTCCTCCATGCCGGAGTCGAAGATTCCGGCGATCTTGAAACGGTCGCGGCGGGGCATTTCGCCGGATTCGACGAAGAGCATCTCGACCTTGTCGCCGACGCCCAGCTGCAGGCGGTCGGCCAGGACGCGGGCGAGGAGGATATCCTTCGTGCGGATGGAGTCCCCCACGCGGGGCAGTTCCCCGTCGACGAGCCATTCGCGGAAGCTGGACCAGTCGTACCCGGCCTCGACCCCCTTGAGGAGGACCTCGCCCACGGCCTCCGGGGTGCGGACGATCCCGCCCTTGACGGCATAGGGATCCATGCGGACGAACCCTTCGGTTTTGCGGATCAGGTTTTCGAGGTGTTCGTTCCGCTGCACGGGCTGCGAATCGAGGGCCTCGACGCCGCGGATGTCTGTCACGGCGACATGGGCGGCCAGCCCCTCCATCTTGCGGGCGACCTCGCGCTTGAATCCGACAACGACGGCCAGCGCCAGGATCATCACCGCGACACCGATGGCGACCGATCCCACGGCAATGCGCTCCATGACCCCGGGTTTGTTTTCCGGAGTCGGCAGCGCCATGCGGCGAGCGATGAAGAAGGCCAGATTCACGAGCGCACTATTTTGTCGGAAATTTATGCAAAGAAACATATAAATTTCGTATTTTTGCCCGAAATACGGGAATTTCATGAAAAAACAGGCTCTCATCACGGGTGCGACCTCGGGCATCGGGCGCGCCACGGCGCTGCGGCTTTCGGCCGCGGGCTATGCGGTTATCGCCACGGGGCGGCGCGCCGAACGGCTGGCCACGCTGCAGTCGGAGATCGAAGCCGCCGGGGGCAGCTGCACGACGCTTGTCTTCGACGTGCGCTCCGAGGAGGAGGTGCGCCGCCACCTGGAGCCGCTCGAACGGGTGGACCTGCTGGTCAACAACGCGGGTCTGGCGGCCGGGCTGGAGCACATCGACTGCGGCGACACGCGCGACTGGGACGCCATGATCGACACCAACGTCAAGGGGCTGCTCTACGTCACGCGGGTCATCGCCCCGAAGATGGTCGCAGCGGGCAGCGGGCACATCATCAACCTCGGCTCGATTGCCGGGACGGAGCCCTACGAGAACGGGGCGGTCTACTGCGCGTCGAAACACGCCGTGCACGCCATTTCGCAGTCGATGCGCGCCGACCTGCTGTCGTCGGGGATCAAGGTCACGGAGATCCGCCCGGGAATGGTCGAAACGGAGTTCTCGGAGGTGCGTTTCCACGGCGACCGGGTGCGTGCCGCGGCGGTCTACGAAGGGGTCGAGCCCCTCACCGGCGCGGATATTGCGGAAGCAATTGCATGGGTCGCACAATTACCGGCGCACATGAACGTTAATGATATGGTACTGATGCCGAACCGACAGGCCGGCTCGTACTATACGTACCGCAAAAAACAATAAACGCATACGACCATGTATCAACCCCTTATCGTCCTGCTTCAGGCAGGTTACTACGCAGAGCCGCACGCCGCACGCTACGACGCCGCGACGATGGGCATGTTCTTTCTGATCATCGTCATCGGCGTGATCGGATTTCTGGTGCAGGCACGCCTGCAGTCGGTTTTCAAGAAGTATTCGAGAGTACAGTTTCCGGGTGGCCTGACAGGCGCCGAAGTCGCCGAGAAGATGCTGCGCGACAACAACATCCACAACGTGAAGGTGACGCACGTCGGCGGACAACTTACGGACCACTTCAACCCGCAGACGATGACCGTGAACCTGAGCGACTCGGTCTATTCGTCGACGAGCGTGGCCGCGGCGGCCGTGGCGGCGCACGAGTGCGGCCATGCCGTGCAGCACGCCCGGGGCTATGCGCCGCTGGTGCTCCGTTCACAACTGGTTCCGGTGGTGCAGTTCGCCTCGTCGGCCGCGACGTGGGTGATCATCCTCGGACTGGTGATCCTGGCCACGACGCAAAACGAAGTGCTCTGCTGGATCGGCGTGGGACTGATCGCCATGTCGGCGCTCTTCTCGATCGTGACGCTGCCCGTGGAGTACAACGCCTCGGCCCGGGCCCTGGAGTGGCTCCAGGCGAGCCGCACGATGCAGGGCATCCAGCTCACGCAGGCCAGGGAGGCCCTTTCGTGGGCGGCCCGCACCTACCTGGTGGCGGCGCTGAGCGCCATCGCTTCGGTCCTCTACTACGTCTTCCTGATCCTCGGACGGCGCAACGACTGACATCCGAATGGACTCCCCGGAAAAAGACTATACCCATCGCACCTGGCTGGCGGCCGCGGCACTCATCGCAGTGCTCGTGGCCGTAAGTTTCATTCCCCCGCAGAGCATCGGAGGGATCAGCCTGCGGCGTGCGAACATCCTCTCGGATCTGATGACGTTCGACGATTCGGCCGCGGAGGAGGTGTCGGAGAGCCCGGTGCTTTACGACGAGGAGGAGTTCCGGATCGACCTTGCGGAGGTGGCCTCGCGCATCGAGGCGGACACGACGCCGCGGGAGGTTCCCACCTGCTACGAATGGCGGCTTCCGGCGGAATTCGCCCCCTATGAGGTGCGGGAGCCGGACTCGGCACGATGGGTGGAGACGCTGACGCCGATCGAGGATTACAGTGACAGCAGCCTGCTGCGGGCCTTCTGCGACACGCTGCTGACGGCCCGGCGCCCGGTGCGGATCGCCTTCCTCGGGGACTCGTTCGTCGAGGGCGACATCCTGACGGCGGACCTGCGCGAACGGCTCCAGGCGTCCTTCGGCGGGCGTCCCGGCGGCGGAACGGGCTTCGCGCCCATGGCTTCGCCGCTGACGGCCTTCCGGCGCACGGTGAAGACCCAGGCGAAAGGCTGGACGACCTACAACATCATGCAGCGCAAGGCGGCTCCGGAGTTTCTCCGCGAGCACTTCTATGTCTCGGGCTGGGTGAGCCAGCCCGCCGCCGGGGCTTCGACCCGCTGGGAGAATACCGACTACCGCAAGGGGCTGGACGGCGTGACCGACGCCCGGATCCTCTTCCTCTCGCCGCACGACAGCCGCGTGGAGGTGACGCTGAACGACACGCTGCGCCGGGAATTCGCCGTGGCGGGCGACGCCTCGGTGCGCCAGATCGCCGTCACGGCCCCGCACATCCACTCGCTGGGCTTCCGGGTCCTCTCCGGGACGGATCGCTTCATCGGCTACGGGGCCATTTTCGAGGGGCGCGGCGTCGTGGTGGACAACTACTCGGTGCGCAGCAACAACGGACAGGCGATGTTCTGGACCAACCCGTCGGTGAACGCCCGGATCCACTCGTTCGCGCCCTACGACCTGGTAATCCTCCAGTACGGACTGAACATCATGCAGGCCGGGGTGAAGAGCTACCGCGGCTACGCCTCGCAGATCGAGAAGATGGTGGCCTACGTGCGGCAATGCTTCCCGGGGGCTGCGGTGCTGGTGCTGGGCGTCAGCGACCGCTCGGTGAAGACCGACGCGGGCTTCGAACCGATGGACGCCATCCCCTACATGCTGGAGAGCCAGCGCGCGGCGGCCCGGAATACGGGCGCGGCGTTCTGGCCCACGAGCGACGCGATGCGTGCCCAGGGCGGTATGGCAGAGTTCGTGCGGAACGGCTGGGCCGGGAAGGACTACACGCACATCAACTATGCCGGCGGGCGCCGCGTGGCATGGGCGCTGTTCGACGCCCTGAATGCCGAAGCGTGCCGGGCCCATGCCGCGCGGCGGGCGGCGGAGCTTCGCCGTGCGGAAGCCGCCGAGGTGATGGACTCCACGCAGCGGGCGCGCATCCAGCGCGAACTGCTTCCGGCCGCCGGTCCCGAACCCCTTAACCTGCCACGCCCATGACACTCCCCGCAACGGACGGTCTCTGGGAAAAACTGCAGGCGCTCCTGACCTACGACGCCACCTCGCCGCTGATCTTCAGCAGCGGGCTTTTCCTGTTTCTGTTTGCGGGATTTCTACTCGTCTACAGTGCGTTCCGGAGGGCTCCGATGGGACGCATCGTCTATGTGGTGCTCTTTTCGCTCTACTTCTACTACAAGTCGAGCGGCATCTACTTCCTGCTGCTGATCTTCGCCGCGGCGAGCGATTTCCTGATTGCCCGGGGCATCCACCATGCCGAACGGCGCCGGACGAAACGGTGGCTCGTGGCGCTGAGCGTGGCGGTGAACCTCGGAATGCTGGGCTACTTCAAGTACACGAACTTCCTGATCGACATCTCGAACCAGCTCTTTGGACAGGGGTTCCTGCAGTTCCAGAACATCTTCCTGCCGGTGGGCATCTCGTTCTTCGTCTTCCAGTCGATGAGCTACACGATCGACGTCTACCGGGGTCAGCTGAAGCCCCTTACGAACTGGCTGGACTACCTCTTCTACCTGTCGTTCTTCCCGCAGCTGGTCGCCGGGCCGATCGTGCGGGCGCGGGACTTCATCCCGCAGATCCGCCAGAACCCCGTCGTCATCACGCGCGAAATGTTCGGCACGGGGGTCTTCCTGATCCTCACGGGACTCTTCAAAAAGGCGATCATCTCGGACTACATCTCGCTGAACTTCGTCGACCGCGTCTTCGACGAGCCGTTGCTCTACTCGGGCTTCGAGTGCCTGATGGGCATCTACGGCTACGCGCTGCAGATCTACTGCGACTTCTCGGGCTATTCGGACATGGCCATCGGCATTGCGCTGCTGCTGGGCTTCCGCTTCCCGAAGAACTTCGACGCCCCGTACAAGTCGGCGACGATCACCGAATTCTGGCGCCGGTGGCACATTTCGCTCTCGTCGTGGCTGCGCGACTACCTCTACATCTCGCTGGGCGGCAACCGCAAGGGGCGCCTGCGCACCTACGGGAACCTGCTGCTGACGATGCTGCTCGGGGGGCTGTGGCACGGTGCGGCGGTGCGGTTCATCCTCTGGGGCGGGCTGCACGGCGTGGCGCTGGCGCTGCACAAGCTCTGGATGAGCGTCGTCCCGGGGGCCAAGGCCACCGGAGCGCAGATGCACTGGTGGAGCCGTGCGGCGGGGATCTTCGTGACGTTCAACCTGGTCTGCCTGGGCTGGCTGATGTTCCGGGCCGAATCGATGCAGACGGTCTCGCTGATGCTGCACCAGATCTTCGAGAACTTCAACGCCGCGATGATCCCGCAGGTCATGGCGGGCTATGCCGGGGTCTTCGCGCTGATTGCCGCGGGCTACGTGCTGCACCTGCTGCCGGGGCGCGTGGATGCCCTGGCACAACGGGCCGTGGTCCATGCCCCGCTGATGCTGCAGGTGCTGATGGCCGCCGTGATGATCTGGTGCGTCATGCAGATCAAATCGAGCGACATACAACCGTTCATCTACTTCCAATTTTAGACAACCGATGCAGAACCTTGACCAGCAGCTCTTTCTGGCGCTGAACTTCGACGGCGGGCCGACGTGGGACCGTGTGATGCTCACGCTCTCGGGCACGACGATGTGGATTCCGCTCTACGTGCTGATTCTCTGGCTGGTATGGCGGCAGGCGGGCTGGCGGGGAATGGTGTGGTTTCTCGTGCTGATGGCGGCGGCCGTGGCGCTGGCCGACATGATTGCGGGGATCTTCAAGCACAACGGCCTGTTAGGGGGTCTGCTGCCCGATTTCGAACCGCGCTGGCGCCCGATGTTCACCCCCTCGCTCGAAGGGCTCGACATCACGCCCGACTCGCTGCGCGTGCTGCGGCGCCTCAGTCCCGAAGCGCTGGCTGCAGCGGGCTATTCGGGCGACTGGGTGGTGCATGTCCCGGTCGAGGCGGTCAGCGGCCGCTACGGCAGCGTTTCGGCCCATGCCGCAACGATCGTCGCGCTGTCGCTCTTTGCGGCGCGGACAATCCGTCGGCGGTGGTTTTCGGGATTGGTCACGCTCTGCGCCCTGGTGATCTGCTACTCGCGCATCTACCTCGGCAAGCATTTTCCGATGGATCTGGTCTGGGGTGCGCTGGTGGGAGCCGTGCTGGGCTGGGCGGCCAGCATCGCCTACCGCCGCCTGACCCAAGGGAAGCGGACGGCCGAGTAACCGTTGCCGCTTCGGCCGAAACCGGCCGGACAGACCCCAAACGAATACGAAAACAGGGAGCGCACGGTTGCACTCCCTGTCTGTTTTATTGGATCGGTCTTTCGGCCCGGATCAGAATCCCCAGTCGGAGGGGTTGCACTGCTCCTTGACGGAAGCAGGCACGTCGGGGAAGAAGGTCAGCCCGGTCTTCTGCTCGATCTCGGAGACCGAAACGGCAATTTGCCGCAAAACGGTCCGGGCACTCGAAGCATCGTGTGAAGTGAAGGTATCCAGCCAGAATCCGACACACTGCAGTTCACTGGCCGAACACTCCTGGATGGGTTTGCCGGTATTTCCGCTGCGGGTGCGCAGCAGCACCTTGTACTGGTGGGTGGGCATCACGCAGAGCTTCTGGTTCGGGTCGGGAGTCGGCTGGGTGTAGTCCGACGAATCGTAATCGGTCCAGTTGTCGTGCTGATAGTAGCATCCGGCCACCACGAAGAGCGTGTCGGCCACGATGTTCAGATTGGTCGAGTTGTCATCGGCCGTAATGTCATTGTCCCGGTCATTGGTTCCGGAGATCAGCGCCTCGATACAGCCCCAAACCTCGCCGAAGGTACTGGCCTTGGCGTTGGGCTGCGGAGCGATGTTGGTCGGATAGAAGGTCTGCCGGTTGATCTCCTGATTTTTCCCGCCCCGTTCGCGCGACATGCAGAGGTGGCCCTTGGTCCAGGAGCCCGAACGCCCGAGGTTGTAGATGGTGTTCGTCGACCAGTACTGGTAGGGGTCGCTGCCGCTCGGGCCGTCGGACCGGTAGATCTTCGACTGATAGCTTGCATCGAGCGCCGGGTCGGGAGCCCACGGGTCGGGCGAGGTACGTCCGAAACCTCCCTCGCCGTAAACCGCGTGCAGCGGATAGGCCACCCAGATGGGGTTGTGGCGGCGCGTATCGTAGCAGTAGGAGTAGTTGCGGACCACCTTGTTGGAGTTGACCGAGCGGGTCCAGTGGGTATAGAAGGCATAGTCGCCGGAGATCGTCGCCCGGTCGGAGGAGACCGCCACCCAGTTGGCGGGCAGTTCTGCCCAGCGATATCCCTGGCCCGAGGGAACCGCTCCGAAATCGATCTCCTGCCCGCCGCCTCCGGCCGTCAGCACGATGTCGTCGAAGTTCAGCCCGTACTGGCGGTCCACACCCGTCGGCACCCATCGGATACTGAGCTGCGAGGCGGGTTCCGCAAGGGTAAAGCCCACCGTAGTTTTCCCCCAAGTATTATAGACCGATGCACCGGTATAGGTGAGCGGTTTCCAGACCGTCCCGTCGGCACTGACCTCCAGAGTCATGTCCCCGGCAGGGAAGATCGTGCCGAAAGAGAGCGTATAATCGGTCTGTCCGGCGGGCAGCGTAATATGCTGAATCATGAAATAATCCGTCTCCGGGTTCTCATACATACGGGCATAACTGCCGCCCGAAGCTCCGGCATACTTCCCGGCGCTGCCATAAGGGCTCGCAATCTGCACATTATAGAGGGAATAACTGACGGTCGACGCTCCCGTACCGGTTTGGGTCTTCCACTCTTCATTCTGATTGGCCCAGACCCAGTTGGAGCGTTCGGGTCCGAAATCGAGGCTGAAGACCGTATCTTCGGAGACCTCGGCAGCGCGCGAAACCGTCACCGTGGCTTTTTTAGCCGTCGAGCCCTCTCCGGCCGTAACGGTCAGCGTCGAGGTCCCGACCGGAGCCGCTGTCACGGTGATCGTCCCGTTTCCGGTGCCGCTGGCGGGGTTGAAGACCAGCTCCGGATCGGAAGCCGTCACCGTCCACGACGCATTCGAGGTCACGGTGATCCGGTTGGTCCCCGCGGCATCGAAAGTCAGCGTCTCGGGCGCGACCGAAAGGGTCGCCTCCTCCTCCGGTTCGGCAGCGGGCCGCGTCACGGTGGCATAGACCGGAACGGAGGCTCCCGAGGCGGTTTTTACCCCGAACTGGAGGGTCTGCCCCTCAGGCATTTCGGTCACGCGGAAGGAGCCGTTGCCCGATCCGGTCGCCGGGGAGACGGAAACGCCCGCAACCTCCGGCGTCCAGTAGACCTGCCACGCCGTATTGGCCATAACTTGAATCGTATTCTTCGCATGGTCCGACGCATCGAAAGTCAACGTCACGGGCTGGACGGCCGCATAGAGGTCGTCGTCCGCAGAGTCGTCGCCGCCGCACGCCGTGAGGAGCGACAATACGGCTGCCGAAATCCCCAGAACGAGTGTCGGGAACCGCCGGATACCGGATGGAAAAACGGAAGAGAGAGTTTGTTTCATAACACGAATTTGGTTAGATGAGAGAGGCTAAATATAAAAACATTTTGCGAATAAACAAAATCGGCCAAGAATTGAAGTGCCTGTCGGGTTGCGATTTTGCGTGTTTTTCACTACTTTTGCGGGGATATACCACGAAACATCAAAAACTGACGATATGGCAATCGAACTCAGCGAACAGGAACAGCTTCGCAGACAGTCGCTCAAGGCCTTGCGCGACCTGGGCATCGAACCCTACCCCGCCGCCCGCTACGAGGTGACGGCCACGGCGCGCGAGATCGCCGAGGGTTACGACGACAACGCGAAGAACTTCCAGGAGGTCCGCATCGCGGGCCGCATCATGTCGCGCCGCATCATGGGCAGCGCCTCGTTCTTCGAGCTGCAGGACCATACGGGCCGCATCCAGGTCTACATCCGCCGCGACGACATCTGCCCCGAAGGGGACCCGACGCTCTACAATACGGTCTTCAAGAAACTCCTCGACATCGGCGACTTCATCGGAGTCGAAGGGTTTGCCTTCCGCACCAACACCGGTGAACTCTCCGTACACTGCAAGCGCTTCACCGTGCTGTCGAAATCGATCCGCCCGCTGCCGGTCGTCAAGGAGAAGGACGGCAAGACCTTCGACGCCTTCACCGACCCGGAGGTGCGCTACCGCCAGCGCTACCTCGACCTGATCGTCAACCCCCAGGTCAAGGAGGTCTTCGTCAAGCGCGCGAAGATCATGGCCACGATGCGCGAGTTCTTCAACTCGAAGGGCTACGTCGAGGTCGAGACGCCGATCCTGCAGCCCATTCCGGGCGGAGCCTCGGCGCGCCCCTTCATCACGCACCACAACTCCCTCGACGTGGATCTCTACCTGCGCATCGCCACGGAGCTCTACCTCAAGAAGCTGATCGTCGGAGGTTTCGACGGCGTGTACGAGTTCGGCAAGAACTTCCGCAACGAGGGCATGGATCGCACGCACAACCCCGAATTCACCTGCATGGAGATCTACGTCGCCTACAAGGACTACCGTTGGATGATGTCCTTTACGGAGGAGATGCTCGAGCGCGTGGCGATGGCCGTGAACGGCACCACGGAGCTCGAAATCGACGGCCGGAAGATCTCCTTCAAGGCGCCGTTCCGCCGTCTGACGATGACCGACGCCATCCGCGAAAAGACCGGATACGACATCACCGGGCAGAGCGAAGAGCAGCTGCGCGAGGCCTGCAAGCGTTTGAACGTCGAGACCGACGAGACGATGGGCAAGGGCAAGCTCATCGACGCCATCTTCGGACAGTACTGCGAGGAGGAGCTCATCCAGCCGACGTTCGTCTGCGACTATCCGCGCGAGATGTCGCCGCTGTGCAAGCGCCACCGCGACAACGCAGACCTTACGGAGCGTTTCGAGCTCTTCGTCAACGGCAAGGAGCTCTGCAACGCCTACTCGGAGCTCAACGACCCGATCGACCAGCTGGAGCGCTTCCAGGAGCAGCTGCGACTCTCGGAGAAGGGCGACGACGAGGCGATGTTCATCGACATGGACTTCGTCCGCGCCCTCGAATACGGAATGCCGACCTGCTCGGGAATGGGCATGGGCATCGACCGCCTGACGATGTTCATGACCGGCGAGACGTCGATCCAGGACGTGTTGTTCTTCCCGCAGATGCGCCCCGAAAAGAAGCCCGTGAACGATCCCGTCGAGGCCTACACCGCCATCGGGGTTCCCGAGGAGTGGGTGCCGGTGATTCAGAAGATGGGCTACCTGACGGTCGACTCGCTGCGCAAACTCGCCCCGGGGAAGTTCTTCAACGACCTCTGCGGCTTCAACAAGAAGAACAAACTCGGCCTGAAGGCCCCCTCGATGGAGGAGGTCAAGGCGTGGTGCGCCGAGAAGGAGTAACCCGCAAGCCCCACCCACAGCCATGCGCTCCCGGAATACCGCCCCCCAACAGCCCATCGGGCTCGTACCCGGCAGCATCGCAGCCCTCGCCCTGTGCGGACTGACGATGAGCGGCCTGTTGCCCGGCATCATCTGGAAACTGGTCTCCATCCTCCTTTGCGGAATGGTCTGGTGGCAGGCCTCGCTCAACGTGATGGCCAAAATGGACCGCCGCCAACGGTTCATCTTCCAGGCGCTGTGCTACATCGGGCTGTTCCTTATGCCGCTCATCGGGCCCGGAGAACTGCCTCGCATGGAGTACATCGCACTGAAGTTCACCGGAGTTTTCCTCTGGGCATTGATTATTGCAATCATCTACAACATTATTTATAAAAACAAACCGAAAATGAGAAAGAAAATCGTTGCCGGCAACTGGAAGATGAATACACTTCCCGCCGAAGGAGTCGAACTGGCAAAAGGAGTCGTCGCAGGTCGCGGCGAAGTATGCTCGTGCGTGAACTTCATCGTCTGCCCGCCGTTCACCCACCTTGCAATGGTTGCCGAAGCCCTGAAGGGTTCGGACATCGAGCTCGGCGCCCAGAACTGCGCCGCCGAGGCCAAGGGTGCCTACACGGGTGAGGTCGCCGCACAGATGATCGCTGCCCTGGGTTGCAAATACGTGATCCTCGGACACTCGGAGCGCCGCCAGTACTACGGCGAGACGTCGGAGACGCTCAACAAGAAGATGGCCCAGGCTTATGCCAACGGTCTGACGCCGATCTACTGTGTCGGTGAAAACCTCGACGAGCGCGAGGCCGGCAAGCACTTCGACGTAGTGAAGGCTCAGATCGAGGAGGTCGTCTACAACCTCACCGAAGAGCAGTTCAAGAACCTCGTGATCGCCTACGAGCCCGTCTGGGCCATCGGGACGGGCAAGACCGCCACGGCCGACCAGGCTCAGGAGATCCATGCCTACATCCGCAAGGTGCTGGCCGACAAGTTCGGAGCCGCCGCTGCCGAGTGCCCGATCCTCTACGGCGGTTCGTGCAAGCCCTCGAACGCTGCCGAGATCTTCGCCAAGGAGGATGTCGACGGCGGTCTGATCGGCGGTGCCGCCCTGAAGGCCGAGGACTTCCTCGCCATCGGCAAGGGATTTCAGAAATAGGAATCTCCGCTAAACGACCCCGGAGCGGCGGAGAGCCGAACCGGGATTTCGAAAAAAGCGGGTCCGAACGATTCGGGCCCGTTTTTTTGTGCGAATGCGGAACCCGGACGGGCCCTCCGGAACTCCCGACGCCCCGGATTTTCGGCCTTTCGGCTCAAAGTAGGGAAATCCGAGGAAATTCAGGAGACGAAAGCTGGATGTGGAAGCAAAAATTTTTCCTATCTTTACAGAAGATACCGGAAACCAACAGCAAGCACACATGAGCAAACTGATCATCCACGATTTCGACGATTTCGCCCGCTACACGGGCCAGGAACTGGGCGTATCGGACTACCTGAAGATCACCCAGGAGCAGATCAATCTCTTTGCGGACGCCACGCTCGACCACCAGTGGATCCACGTGGACCCCGAACGGGCCCGGACCGAAAGCCCCTACAAGACAACCATCGCCCACGGTTATCTGACCCTCTCGCTGCTGCCCTACCTCTGGGGGCAGGTCGTAGAGGTCGAGAACGTGAAGATGCTGGTCAATTACGGCATCGAGAAGCTGCGTTTCAACCAGGCGGTTACGGTCGGCAGCGAAGTGCGCCTGCGGGCCACGCTCCTCTCGCTGACCAACCTGCGCGGCATCGCCAAGGCCGAAATCAAGGTCACCCTGGAGATCCGCGACTGCCCCAAGACGGCCATGGATGCCACGGTGGTTTTCCTCTACCACTTCAAGTAGCGTCCCGGAAGTAGCGTCCCGGAACCGCCTCCCGGCTACGGACAAAAAGCCGGACCCGTCTTGAGGCGGGCCCGGCTTTTTCATCCCCGTTCGGTATCGGGGCCAGCCGCACGGGATCAGTCGTCGATATCGATCACCCGGAAATCCTTGTCGAATTCGATTTCGATGCCGTTCGAAAGCTCGATCTCCCAGGTATAGAAGTTG
Source organism: uncultured Alistipes sp. (assembly GCA_944321755.1). Classification (GTDB taxonomy): domain Bacteria; phylum Bacteroidota; class Bacteroidia; order Bacteroidales; family Rikenellaceae; genus Alistipes. Next base: position 2,585 of record CALUMM010000022.1, on the reverse strand, counting down.
CGTTCGATCTTCTTGATGAATTGGTTCGGGAAGCTGCTCTTGGCCACATAGGCACTGATCTGCGCCGGGACGATCGAGGCCGGGACGGCTGCATACCTGCGTTCCACGGAGGACCACTCGCCGTTCGAACGGAACTCGACCTCGGTGCGGTCGGTATAGGTCACCTCATACTCCGAGCCGATGAGTTTGGGATCCTCAACGGCATAGGCGAGGGTCAGATCGGCAAAATGGGTCTTCAGAAAGGTCTGGGCCGGGGCGGGCAGCTGTTCGAGCGTAATCGGGCGATCGTTGTCGGCCAGCGAAACGGTAATTCCGGCAAAGAGAAGAGCGACGGTAAGAAAAATCTTTTTCATGATCGTAATTTTTAACTGTTAAACGGTTTCGGTTTTATTTTACGATACAAAGATCGGGGGCAATTCTGAACGGAATCTAAAATCGCACCCTCCCGCGCATTTTTTTCGCAAAAAGTCTTCCGGGTTCCGGATTCCGGCTCCAGGGGTCCGGGGTCCGGTTCCTTCGACGCATCGTTACGGTTCCGATTGCAGGGCCTCGATCTGCTCCACGGAGAGCGTCGGGTCCCAGCGGCACGGAATCCCATACACCGCCTCCACCGTCCGGAGATACGCCCCGATCGGCCCCAACTCCATTGCATTCCGCAGCGAATCGAGCCGTTCGGGTTGTTCCACGGGCCAGAGCCAGCACTGCTGTTCCGCACGGGTCGAATCCCCTTCAATCACCCGGGAGACCGAAACCGTCTGTGTCCCGTAGCGTTGCGGGCGTTTTTCCCGCATCAGCATCCTGTCGAGCAGCGTCGCATAGCTCGATTTCGAGACCCTCCCGGCCGCCATCTGCGCTTCGATAAGGGGCATCCAACGCCGCTGCATCTCCAGATCGGCATGGTCGATCACCAACCAGATGGTTTCATTCGCCGCCTCGGAGAGCCCTTCAGGCCATCCGCCGCCTTCCAGCAGTTCGGAGATCACGCGCTGATTCTCCGCATCGACTGCCTGCATCCGTCCATAGGCCGCCATCAGCGAATCGACAGCCGGCGGTGTCTGCTGCGAAAGGCGTATAACCTCCGCGCGCACGGTCTGGTCGCGATCATGGACCACCCGCAACAGCGAATCCAGGTTCCGGGCCGAAAGATGGAGGCTCCAACCGAGGAGTCCCGCCCACAAAAGCAACATGCATTTCATCGTCATCAGCATTTAAGGTTAGTCATTCAAACGAAAAATCCCCGAAAGGAGAACTGCCGCAGCGAGTCCCATCCTTCCGGGAATTTTGTTCCGCAATCGGGAAAGAGTCCGGTCCGAGTTCACCCCTCGCCGTCTCCCCTCCCTCACAGGAAAGAGTCCGGCCCGGGTCCACCCCTCGCCTTCCCTCCCCCTCACGGGAAAGAGTCTGGTCCGAGTCCACCCCTCGCCTTCTCCCCTTCCTCACAAGGAAGAGTCCGGTTCGGGTCCACCCCTCACCTTCACCCCCCCGGCGGGAATTACATTCTTCGATTCCTGTGGGAAAGAGTCCGGTCCGAGGTTTCCTGCCCCGTCCCATCCCCCCCCGGGAATTACATTTTCTTGCCCACGTTGGTCTTCTTGGCGGCCTTCGGAGCGGCAGCCTTGGCAGCCGTCGTCTTCGGGGCCTTCGGAGCAGCAACCTTCTTGGCCGGAGCCTTCTTGGCCTCGCCCTCGACTACCGTGGCATCCTCGACAGCGTCGGTCTTCTTCGCAGCGCTCTTGCGCGAACGGCGCGTCTTGGGTTTCGCCTCAGCAGCAGCGGCCGGCGTGATGCCGAGCGTGTAGGCCTCGTTGAAGTCCACGAACTCGATGATGCACATGTCGGCGGCATCGCCCAGCCGGAAACCGGTCTTCAGAATACGGGTGTAACCGCCCGGACGCTCGGCAATCTTCGGGGCGATCGTGCGGAACAGCTCCGTCACGGCCTCCTTCTGCTTCAAGTACGAGAATACGACGCGGCGCGAGTGGGTCGTGTCCTCCTTCGACTTGGTCACCAGAGGCTCCACGAACTGCCGAACGGCCTTTGCCTTCGCAACGGTGGTTTCGATGCGTTTGTGCAGAATCAGCGACGAAGCCATGTTCGAAAGCATCGCCTTGCGGTGTCCTGCCTGACGGCCGAGGTGGTTGAAATTCTTATTGTGTCTCATTTAATTAATCTTTGTCAAGTTTGTAGATTGATACGTCCATTCCGAACTTCAGGTTCAGAGAGGCCAGCAACTCGTCGAGCTCCGTAAGCGACTTCTTGCCGAAGTTGCGGAACTTCAGCAGGTCGTTGCGGTTCAACTTCACCAGATCGCCCACCGTGTCGACATCGGCAGCCTTCAGGCAGTTCAGGGCGCGGACGCTCAGATCCTGATCCGAAAGCTTCGTCTTCAGCAGTTGGCGCATGTGAAGCACATCCTCGTCGAACTCTTCAGCACCGCTCGTGTCCTCCATGTTGACGGTGATCTTCTCGTCGGAGAAGAGCATGAAGTGCTGGATGAGAATCTTCGCGGCCTCCTTGAGCGCCTCTTTGGGGTGAATCGACCCGTCGGTAGTAATTTCCAAATTCAGCTTCTCGTAGTCGGTCTT
>CALUMM010000021.1 GCA_944321755.1 uncultured Alistipes sp. | reverse complement strand
TATCCCGAGGGTATGTCGTTCGCCATCCTGATGATGAACGCCTGCGTGCCCCTGATCAACAAGTATGTCAAACCCAAACGCTTCGGCGTCGTAAAATAGGAGGAGGCAACCATGAAAAGTACACTCGTTAACATGACCTCCGTCCTCTTCGGCATCACGCTCATCGCGTCGGCCGGAGTCGGCGTTGTCAACATGATCACCGAAGAACCCATCGCCCTGGCCAAGGAGGCCGCCACGAAGGCCGCACTTACGGAGGTCCTCCCGGCATTCGAGACGACCGAGGAGCAGACCCTGACGATCGACGAAATGCCCATCACGGTCTACACCGCCTCGAACGGCGGCGAGGTCGCCGGATATGCCGTGCAGACCATGACCAAACAGGGCTTCAACGGCGTGGTACGTCTGATGGTCGGGTTTACGCCCGACGGCGAGGTCGTCAACGTCAACGTCCTCGAACAGTCCGAAACCCCCGGCCTGGGTACCAAGATGGCTGATGAGGGAAATGTCCTGCTGGGCAGCATCCAGGGACAGAATCTCGAAAACAAGAAACTCGTCGACGGGAAACTCGCCGTGAAGAAGGACGGCGGCGATGTCGATGCACTCACCGCAGCAACGATCTCCTCGCGGGCCTATGTCGATGCCGTAAACCGCGCCTGGATGGCTTACAGAAGCGTAGCCAAGGGCGTGGCCGCCACCGATACCGCATCCGGTGCCACCAATACCGCTGCTGCACAAACCAACGAGCCGGAGGCTCAGGAAGGAGGGCAAAATGAATAAACTGAAAATCGCAATCAGCGGCATCATCAAGAACAATCCGACGTTCGTGCTGGTGCTCGGTATGTGTCCCACGCTGGGGACAACCACCTCGGCCGAGAACGGTATGGGTATGGGTCTCGCCACCACCGCCGTGCTCATCATGTCGAACCTCGTCATTTCGCTCATCAAGAACCTCATCCCCGACAAGGTCCGCATCCCGGCCTTCATCGTCGTGATCGCCTCGTTCGTTACGATCATCCAGATGCTCATGCAGGCCTTCGTGCCGGCACTCTACGCCTCGCTCGGCGTATTTATCCCGCTGATCGTCGTCAACTGCATCATCCTCGGACGTGCCGAGGCTTTCGCCTCGAAAAACTCCCCCGTCGACTCGATGCTCGACGGTGTGGGCATCGGTCTCGGGTTCACCCTGTCGCTGACGGTCATCGGGGCCGTGCGCGAGATCCTCGGCAGCGGCGCCATCTTCGGAGTCAGCCTCGGATTCGCCAACTACACCCCGCTGATCTTCGTCCTCGCACCCGGTGCCTTCCTCGTGTTGGGATACCTGATGGTCCTGTTTAACAAATTAGCCAAGAAGTAGTCATGGAGATCTCCTATTTCGCAATCATCATCGGCGCCATCTTCGTCAATAATGTCGTCCTGGCCCAGTTCCTCGGCATCTGCCCCTTCCTCGGCGTTTCGTCCAAGGTCGAAACCTCGATGGGTATGGGCGCCGCCGTTACGTTCGTCATGGCGCTCACGGCTCTCGTCGCATGGCCCATTCAGACCTATATCCTCGTCCCGCTCCACATCGAGTACATGCAGACCATCGTCTTCATCCTCGTGATCGCGGCGCTCGTCCAGATGGTCGAAATCATACTCAAGAAACTCTCCCCGTCGCTCTATCAGGCCCTCGGTATCTTCCTCCCCCTGATCACCACGAACTGCGCCGTGCTCGGCGTGGCCATCCTCATGATCCAGAAGGAGTTCAACCTCCTGCAGAGCGTCACCTACTCGGTCGCTACGGCCCTCGGATTCGCCCTCGCGCTGGTGCTCTTCGCCGGAATCCGCGAACGCCTCGATTTCGAGGATGTCCCCAAGGCTTTCAAGGGAATCCCCATCGCCCTGATCACCGCCGGTATTCTGGCCATGGCTTTCTTGGGATTCTCCGGACTCGTATAGTCCCGGTCGGAGAGCCGGTGCCGATATACGCCGGTACGTTGCGGTTCGGTCCGAACGCCACTCTGCTCCATGCAGGGCCGTTCGGACCGAATCTTGTAAAAAAACAGCTCCGTTTCTTCGTTTCTTCTCCGCAATTTTCTATTTTTGCACTACCGAAATCCCATAAATCCTTAAAAATTCCGAACCGAAATGGAGGATATCATAAAACTTCACGACAAGAAGTTCAAAATCATGATCCCGGCCGCTGAAATCGACCGCGCCGTTGAAGCCGTCGCACAGCGGATCAATCAGGATTACGCCGGAAAGGAGACCCCGATTTTCCTCGGCATTCTGAACGGTTCGTTCATGTTCATGAGCGACCTGATCAAGAAAATCCAGTTCCAGAACGAACTCTCGTTCGTGAAACTCGCCTCCTACGAGGGAACCGAATCCTCCGGGCAGGTCCGAAGCCTCATCGGGCTGAACAACTCCATCGAGGGACGACACGTGATCATCGTCGAGGACATCGTCGATACCGGTGAGTCGATCGACCACATGATTCGCGACCTCGAAGCCCGAAAACCCGCCTCCATCGAGGTCTGCACGCTCTTCTTCAAACCCGGATCCTACCGCAAGAATCGCCCCATCAAGTACAAGGCCATGGAGATCGGCAACGAATTCATCGTCGGATACGGCCTCGACTACGACCAGTTGGGCCGCAGTCTGAAGGATATTTACGTCGTGACGGAATAATGGCGCTCAGGATCGATCCCGCACTCTTCGACGGCGGCCGACGCCTGCCCCTCGTCGAGGATTTCTATACCATTCAGGGCGAGGGCTTTCATGCCGGGAAGCCCGCCTACTTTATCCGTTTGGGCGGCTGTGATGTCGGCTGCCGCTGGTGCGACGCCAAGTACACGTGGAATCCGACACTCTATCCCCCGACCGACGTGCAGACCGTGATCGACCGCGCTACGGCCTGTCCCGCTCAGGCCATCGTCATCACCGGCGGAGAACCCCTGCTCTATCCGCTGGGGGTGCTGACCGAGGAGTTGCGTGCCAAAGGCCTCGAAATCTTCCTCGAAACCTCCGGCTCGCACCCCTTCAGCGGCGTCTTCGACTGGGTGTGCCTCTCGCCCAAACGCCAGCAGCCCCCTCTGGAGGAGGCGTTCGCAAGAGCCGACGAACTGAAGGTCATTGTCGAGTCGGAAGCCGATCTGGAGTGGGCCGAACGCAATGCCGCCCGGGTGCGGAAGCGCTGCCTGCTCTACCTGCAGCCCGAGTGGAGTGTCGCCGAGCAGGTCATGCCTCTGCTCGTCGAGTATGCCAAGGCACATCCCCGCTGGAATATCTCCATCCAGACCCACAAGTACATGCATATCCCATAGATGAAAATTCAAATCGGCCGCAGATTCTGGATCGTCCTCACGTCGGTGATCGTCGTCTTTTCGCTCTTCGTGATCGGACGAAATGCCATACATGCCGTGAAGATCAAACGGCAGATCAATGCCCTGGAGCACGAGCGGAGTTTCTATGTCGAGAAAATCGCGCTCGACAGCGCCCTGCTGGAACAGTTGCGGTTCGACGACTATCTCGAAGCCTATGCCCGCGAGCATTACCACATGCAGCGGCGCGACGAACAGGTCTATATTCTGGAAGAGTAGACAAAAGGCCCCGCTCCCCGAAAGAGCGGGGCCCTTTCTTGTGATCGCAGGGTAGGGGTGAGGCGCAAGGAGGTGCAGGCGGGAAATACCCGGGGAAGGCTCCGGGGTAAAAACCGCTCAAACGGAGAGAATCCGCTCAGGGGAGACTCTAATAATGGGAAAATCCGTGCCAGTCGAGTGTTTCGGGGCGTCCGTTGCGCAGCCATGTCAGGCCCCCGTTCGGGGTGATGCGCCCGATGGGGTGGAGCGGAGTGCCGAATTGTGCCTGGAATTCCGTGGCAAGCCGTTCGGCAGCCTCCGGGGCCGCCGTGAAGAGCAGCTTGTAATCCTCGCCGCCGCAGGCCGCCGTCCGCAGGTCCGAACCCGCGGCGACCGGAATGCGTTCCAGGTCGATCTCCGCTCCCGTGTGCGAAAGTTCGAGAATGTGACCCAGGTCCGAGGCCAGGCCGTCCGAAAGGTCCATCATCGCATGGACCTCCTTCCGCCCGCCGAGCCAGATCCCCTCGTCGACCTGCGGCTCCGGGTTGCGGTGCACGGCCGCCAGCGGCGTGTCGGGATGCCCCGCCAGAATATCCTGCAGACCCGTTCCCGAAGCCCCCAGCTCCCCGGCCACGAAGACCGTATCCCCCGAAAGGGCGTCCCGGCGACGTTTGAGACAGGTCGCCGCACCACGGCCGATTGCCGTGACGTTGATCGTGATGCCCGATTCGGAGCGGGTCGTGTCCCCGCCGACGAGCGGCGTGCCGTAACGGGCCGAGAGCGCCCGGTAACCCTCCATGAACTCCAGCGCCCAACTCCCCGCGGCATCCCGCGGCAGGGCGATCGACAGCAGCGTCGCTACCGGACGCACGCCCATCGCCGCCACGTCGCTCAGATTTACGGCAAGGCTTTTGCTGCCCAGTTCCCGGGCCGTGGTCGCCGAACGCAGGAAGTGAACCCCTTCGGTCAGCAGATCCGACGTGAAGACCAGCGCCTCGCCGTCCGTGAGCGGCAGTACGGCACAGTCGTCGCCGATCCCCTCGAATCCCCGGGCCGGAAGCCCGGCGAAGCGTGTGCGTATGTGTTCGATAAATCCGAATTCGGTCATGTCTTTGTGGTGTGGTACGGCAAAGATAGCAAAGAGAACGGAAACCGCTGCCGGAGATGCCGAAAATTCCTTCCTCGAAATCCGCTGCCGGGTTGTTGCCTATTTTCCGTAAAGATACCGATTTTTCGGCGAAAATAACTACCTTTGTTCCCGAAATGCGTCCCTTGTGTCCCGCACTTCGAATTTTATAGCTGACAACTCATGAAAATATTGATTCTCAACGGCCCGAACCTCAACCTGCAGGGCCGCCGCGATCCCGAAATCTACGGCTCCCGCACCTTCGAAAGTTTTTTTGAGGAGTTGAAGGGGCGTTACCCCCGCGTGGACTTCGATTATCTCCAGTCGAATCACGAGGGCGTGCTTATCGATACCGTGCAGCAGGCCGACGGCCGTTACGACGGTATCGTCCTCAATGCCGGAGGCTATACCCACACCTCCGTGGCCCTGCGCGATGCCGTGGCGGCGGTCTCCGTGCCGGTCATCGAGGTCCATATCTCTTCGATCCTCGCCCGAGAGGGGTTTCGCCACACCTCCATGCTCGCTCCCGTGGCCAGGGGCTCCATCATGGGATTCGGACTCGACTCCTACCGGCTGGGCGTTGAGGCGCTGCTGAATCCCGTCCGATAGCCGGGAATCGCTGAATATATCTGAAAACGAAAAAATTGTGTGCTTTATGTATCGCATGAAAAAAACCAAGATCGTCGCCACGATGTCCGATTTCCGCTGTACCGAGGAGTTCGTGCAGAAACTTTTCGACGCCGGAATGGACGTGGTGCGCGTGAACTCCGCCCACGTTACCGAAGAGGGCGCCACGAAGATCGTCGAAACCGTACACCGGGTCAATCCCGCCATCCCGATCATGATCGACACCAAGGGCCCCGAGATCCGCGTCACGACGATTGCCGACGAATACGGAAACAGTATCCGTTTCCAGGCCGGAGACCGGGTCGCCGTGCGCGGCTCCGACGGCTCGGACCGCACGACCCGCAAGGTCGTCTACATGAACGTCCCCTCGATCGTCCGCGACATCCCCGTCGGGGCCCGGATGCTCATCGCCGACGGTGAACTGGAGATCCGCGTCCTCGGAAAGAGTGACGAGGAGCTCGACTGCGAATTCGTGGTCGGCGGGGCCATGCGCTCCCGAAAGAGCGTCAATGTCCCCGGTGTCTCGATCGACCTCCCCTCCGTCACCGCGAAGGACCGCCGGTTTATCGAATGGGCCGTGCGCAACGACGTCGACTTCATCGCCCATTCGTTCGTCCGTTCGGCCCGCGACGTCAAGGCCGTGCAGGAGATCCTCGACGCGCACGGCAGCAAGATCAAGATCATCTCCAAGATCGAAAACCAGGAGGGCCTGGACAACATCGACGAGATCATCGAGGCCTCCTACGGAATCATGGTGGCCCGCGGCGACCTCGGCGTCGAACTCCCCGCCGAGGCCATTCCCAACGCCCAGCGCCGCATCGTCGAGAAGTGCATCTGCGCCAAGCGTCCCGTGATCATCGCCACCCAGATGCTCTATTCGATGGTCAAGTCTCCGCGTCCGACCCGTGCCGAGGTCAGCGACGTGGCCAGCGCCATCTACGAACGGGTCGATGCCGTGATGCTGAGCGACGAAACCGCCATGGGCGACTATCCCGTCGAGGCCGTCGAAACGATGTCCCGCGTGGCCCGCGCCATCGAACGCGACGAGGAGCACTTCCAGCCCATGATCGACATGAACATGGTCTCGGTGAACCACGAAATCACCGCCCAGCTCGCCCGTTCGGCCGTCCGCGCCTCGACGAACCTCCCGATCAAGTACGTCGTCCTCGACACCAAAACCGGCCGCACGGGGCGTTATCTGGCCGCTTTCCGCGGTCGCAAAACCGTCATGGCCGTCTGCTACTCGCTCCATGCGCAGCGGATTCTCGCCCTCTCCTACGGCGTGGTGCCGATCCTCCGCAACCAGGAGCTTTCGGACCGTTACCACTTCCTGGTCGATGCCCTCGACTTCATCGATCAGTACCGCAAACTCAACGATGAAGACCTGCTGGCCATCGTCGGCGGAAGCTTCGGTCCCGACGGCGGCGCCTCCTATGTCGAAATCGCTACCGTGAAGAGCATCCGGCGCCGCAACGAGGAGATTACGGCCCGGCACAACGCTTAGAAGTTGGCCGGAGAACTCAAAGAAAAAGTCGCGCAGGGCGTGGCCTGGAGCATGGCCGAGAAGATCGGTTCCATGCTCCTCACTCTGGCTGTGCGGCTCGTGATCCTGCGCCTGCTGACCCGCGATATCCTCGGCTTCATGTCGATCCCCTCGGCCGTGGTGACCGTCCTGCTCGTCATCGTCGACGGAGGTTTCTCCCAAAGCCTTATCCGCCACCGGAACCCCCGGGAGTACGACTACAAGTCGGTTTTCCTCTTCAATATCGCCATGGCGGCCCTGCTCTACGTCGCGGTGCTCGCCCTGTCGCCCCTCGCGGCCCGCTGGTACGACATGCCCGAAATCGCTCGTATCGCACCCGTCTTCTTCCTCCTCCTGCCCCTCAATGCCCTTTGCTCGGTCCAGAACTCCATCTTCGTCCGGCAGTTCCGCTTCGCGCTCCTCTCCAAGGTGACCTTCCTTTCGGCACTCGTCGGAGGTGTAGCGGCCATCGTCCTGGCATTGACCGGTTGGGGAATCTGGGCCCTTGTCGCCGAACGGCTCCTCGCCGCTGTCGTGCGCACCCTCCTGCTGTGGTGGCTCAGCGACTGGAGACCCCGCGGCGCATTCGGGTGGAGACCTATCCGGAAAATGGCGCCTTTCAGCTTCAGCCTCATGGCCACCGATCTGATCTCCAACTTCTACAACAAGATCCCGCAGTTCTTCCTCGGAAAACTCTACGATCCCGCAACCCTCGGCTCCTTCGACCAGGCGGTGAAAATCAAGGACATGCCCGCAACAACCGGAATGCAGGCCGTACAGAGCGTCACCTTCCCCGCACTGGCGAAGATCGGAGACGACGCCCCGAAATTCGCCGAAAGCTACCGACAGATCGTACTGGTCATCGCCTACGTGATGTTCCCCATCATGCTCGGACTCTCCGCCGTGGCATACGACATGTTCGCCGTGTTCCTCGGACGCGAGTGGATGCCGACCGTTCCCTATTTCGAGGTCGTCTGTCTCTCCGGAATCTTCTATCCCGTCGGGCTCGTCTCCTACAACGTCCTGAAGGTCAAGTGCAAGGGACCCCTGATCGTCCGGCTCGAAATCTTCAAGAAGATACTGATGACCCTCATCTTCGCCGTGACCATCCCGCACAGCGTTATGGCCGTGGTCTGGGGCCTGGTCCTGATCGCCGCCTGCGAAATGGCGGTCAACTTCTGGGCGACCCGCCGCTTTACGACCTTCACGACACGCCGCTTCCTGAAAACCCTGCTGCCCGTGACGCTCGTCTCCCTGGCCATGTATGCCGCCGTGCGCCTGACCGCCGCGGCGCTGCCCGGAAATGCGCTCCTCAGACTCACGGCCGAAATCCTCGTCGGCATCCTCTCTTACGCCGGGCTTTCGAAACTCTTCCGCCTGGAGGCCTTCCGGGAGGTCGTCTCCATCCTCAAACAACAGATCGCCCGCAAATAGGCGATCTGTCATTTTCCCCGGTATCTGCAACCGGCAGGTATGTATGGCGATTCCGTCCGCGTCCGCCGCAGCCCCCGTATTGTCCGTCCGCGTCCGCCGCAGCCTCCGCTATGGTCCGTCCGTCTCAGCCGCAGCCCCCGCTATTTGTAGACCTTCGGTGTGATAACGCCCCGGAGCACCACCAGCGCATTCTGGACCAGCGATTCGAGCTCGTTCTCACCCGCGTAGACCGTGACCGGAGCGATGAATCCGCAATGGCGCCGGATGTAATCCACTACCGGTTCGTTGTAGGCGATGCCGCCCGTCAGCAGAATCCCCTCCACCCGGCCTTCGAGCGCCGCAGCCATCGCGCCGATCTGTTTCGAAATGTTGTAGCACATCGCATCCAACACCTTCCGGGCCCGCTGGTCGCCCTGCGCGATGCGTTCCATCACCTGAATCACGGAGTTCGTGCCCAGGTAGGCGACCAGCCCGCCCTTGCTCGAAACGAACTTCAGCAGCTCCTCCTTCGTGTACTGTCCCGAAAAGCAGACCTTGATCAGCTCGCTCGACGGAATGCTCCCCGCCCGGTCCGGAGCGAAGGGCCCGTCGCCGTCCAGGGCGTTGTTCACGTCCACGATCCGGCCCCGGCGGTGGGCCGCCACCGAGATGCCTCCGCCCATGTGGGCCACGATCAGGTTCGTCTCCTCGTAGATCCGCCCCGTCTTCGCGCAGTGCAGACGCGCAATCGCCTTCTGGTTCAGGGCGTGGAAGACCGATTTCCGCGGGCACATCGGCATTCCCGTGATCCGCGCCCGGTCGTCCATCTCATCCACGACCGGCGGATCGGCTATATAGGCCTTCACCTTGGCCATGTGCGCAATCTGCGCCGCAAGGAGGCCGCCCAGGTTGCAGGCGTGCTTCATCACCGCGTGGCGCAGGTCGTAGCGCATCCGTGAATTCACCTCGTAGACCCCGGCCGGAATCGGACGGATCAATCCGCCGCGTCCGATGACCGCCGAAAGATCCCGCAACGGAAATTCCGCATCCCGGAGCGCCGAAAGAATCAGCCCCCGACGCCAGTCCAGCTGGTCGATCACATCGGTGAAGCGTTGCAGCTCCTCCGTGGAGTGCCGCAGGGTCAGATCCAACAAAGGCCGCTCCTCGTCGTAGAGGGCGACCTTTGTGGATGTTGAGCCGGGATTTATCGCTAAAATCTTGTAGCCCATAAAGTTCTCGGTTCAGCAGGTTAGATTGGTTGGATACCTCGTTTCGTGTCGCGGCTTATTGTTTCACGGCCAGGCAGGCCAGCGCAATCGAGTAGAGTTTCGTCCGGCTGCTGTCGCCGCGCGACGTCAGCACGCACGGTACCTTCGTACCCATCACCATGGCTGCCAACTCGCCGCCGCACAGGTGCGTCGTGCTCTTGAAGAAGACGTTCGCAGACTCCAGGTTCGGGAAGAGCAGGCAGTCCGGATCTCCGGCCACCGACGATCCCTTCACCTTCTTGTGCTCGGCAACGGACTTGTAGAGCGCCACGTCCAGCGACAGAGGTCCGTCGACAATCACATTGCCCAACTGGCCGCGGTCGCCCATCTTCGCCAGCAGAGCTCCCTCCGTCGAGGAGATCACGTTCGGAAGAACCTGCTCCGACGGGGCGATGCAGGCGATCTTCGGCGTCGTGATGCCCATCAGGTTCGCCGTCTGGGCCAGGTAGCCGATCTGCTTCATCTTCTGCTTGAAGTCCGGAAGCGGAATCACCGCAACGTCCGAGATGATCAGCAGTTTGTGGTAGCACGGCATCTCCACGATCGAGACGTGGCTTAGCACGCCCTTCGGCGGGAACAGCCCTGCCTCCTTGTTCAGAATTCCGCGCATGTACTTGTCCGTCGAGACCAGACCCTTCATCAGCACGTCGGCATTCCCCGCTACGACGGCTGCCACAGCCTGCTGCACGCACTTCACGTCATTCGGTTCGTCCACGATGTTGAAGGCCTTGATGTCGAGATTGCTCTCCGCGCAGACCTGTTCGATCACCTTCTTGTCGCCGTAGAGCGTCGGCTCCACAAGCCCCTCCTTGTAGGCGTTGTAAACCGCCTCCAGCGTGTGCGAATCCTGGCCGTAGGCTACGGCAAGACGTTTTTTACCCCGTTTTCTCGCCTCTTCGACGATCTCGGTAAGATGCTGAATCATAATTTTCGAATTTTAGTGTTTGTGTTTCTTCTTCAGTTTATTGTGTGCCGATATCAGCCCGGCGGCCTGTTGGTCCTCCCGGTTTCCGGTGTCGGTCCGGCAGCCTGTTGGCCCTCCCGGTTCCCGGTGTCGGCCCCCGGCAGCCTGCTGGCCCCTCCCGGTTTCCGGTGTCGGCCCCGCGGCCTATTTGACCAGGTTGTAGGTGTCCGTGGCGATCATCAACTCCTCGTCGGTGGCGATCACGGCAACCTTCACCTTCGAATCCGCGGCCGAGAGCAGTTTGTTCACGCCCCGGGCCCCCTTGTTGGCCTCGGAGTCGAACTTCACGCCCATGAACTCCAGCCCCGTGCAGACCGATTCGCGCATGTCGCTCGAATTCTCGCCCACACCGCCCGTGAAGACGATCAGGTCCACGCCGCCCATCTCCGCGGCGTATTCGCCCACGAACTTCTTGACACGGCGGTAGTACATGTCGCGCGCCAGGATCGCACGCGGGTTGCCCTCCTCGTAGGCGTGGTCGATGTCGCGCATGTCGCTCGAAATCCCCGTCAGACCCATGACGCCCGACTTCTTGTTCATCATCGACTCCAGCTCGGCATAGCTCATGCCCTCCTTCTCGCCGATGAAGGTGATGGCGCTGGCATCCACCTGCCCGCAGCGCGTGCCCATCACCAGACCGTCGAGCGGCGAGAAGCCCATCGACGTGTCGAACGACTTGCCGTTCAGCACCGCCGTCACCGAGCCTCCGTTGCCGATGTGGCAGGTGATGATCTTCGAGTGCTCGAAGTCCAGACCGGCCAGTTCGGCACCCACGCGCGCCACGTATTTGTGGCTCGTGCCGTGGAAACCGTACTTCCGCACGCGGTACTTTTCATAGTAGGCGTAGGGCAGGGCGTACATGTAGTTTACGGCGGGGATCGTCTGGTGGAACGACGTGTCGAAGACCGTCACCTGGGGTGTGCCCGGGAGCACCTTCTCCACGGCATTGATCCCTTCGAGGCTGGCCGGGTTGTGCAGCGGCGCAATCTGGCACAGCGAACGGATCTTCTCCTTCACGTCTTCGTCCACCAGGCAGCTGGCCGGGAAGTATTCGCCGCCGTGTGCCACGCGGTGCCCGACGGCCTTCACCTCGTCGAGCGACGCGATGACGCCGTGTACGGGGTCCGTCAGGGCGTCGAGAACCAGTTTGATACCCGTCGTATGGTCGGGAATCGGCTGGTGCACTTCGAACGGCGTCTTGCCCACGGGTTTGTGGGTCAGGTCGCCCTCCGGAAGTCCGATGCGTTCCACGAGTCCTTTGGCGAGCAGTTTGCCCGAAGCGGCCGTCATGTCGATCACCTGATATTTGATCGACGAAGAGCCGCAGTTCAATACGAGAATTACCATAAAGCGTTTATCGTTAAAGTTTTACATGATCTCATGCTGCCTCAGCCCTTCGCCTGCGAGCCGAGGTACATCCCCAGCATTGTGAAGGCGAGGCATACTCCCACACTCAAAACCACATAACCTGCCGCGGGTCCGTAATCTCCGGCCCGGAGCAGGCGCACGGTGTCCGCCGAGAAGGTCGAGAAGGTCGTGAAACCCCCGCAGAAACCCGTCACGAGCAGCCAGCCCGCCGTCGATGACGTGAGCGTCTGCAGCAGGATGCCGATCAGCAGCGACCCCGCGGCATTGACGACGAACGTTCCCGCCGGGAATCCCAGAATCGCCTGGCCCCCCAGCGTCCACGTCGAAAGCAGGTAGCGGGCCATACTCCCCGCAGCACCTCCGAGACCCACGCAGAAAAGTGCACGAATCATAAGTTAAATATAGGCATTATTTTACAGACTTGCAAATTTAGCAACAAAATGATTACGGATCGTTCGGTTTTTTGTCCGAAAACCGGGATTTTTTGTCGAATCCGTCAGGCCGGCCGCGTCTGTCCGTCGCCCGAGATGACGTATTTGTAGGTCGTCAGCTCCGGAAGACCCATCGGACCCCGGGCGTGGAGCTTCTGCGTCGAGATCCCCACCTCGGCGCCGAATCCGAACTGCCCGCCGTCGGTGAAGGCCGTCGAGACGTTCACGTAGACGCACGCTGCGTCCACCCGCCGCGTGAAGGCGTTGGCTGCGGCGGCATCCTCGGTGACGATCGCCTCGCTGTGCCGCGACGAGTAGCGGGCGATGTGCGCCAGCGCCTCGTCGAACGACGACACGCTCTTCACGGCCAGCTTGTAGTCCAAGAACTCCGTGCCGTAGTGCTCCTCCGCGGCCGGGGCGAGCAGCGCGGCAGGGTAGTGACCCTTCAGGGCGTCGAGGGCCGGGGCGTCGGCGTAGATCGTGACCCGGTGCTCGGCCAGCGGCGCACACAGCGCGGCGAGGTCCCCGAGCCGGTCGCGGTGGATGATGAGGCAGTCCAGGGCGTTGCAGACGCTTACGCGCCGCGTCTTGGCGTTGCAGATCACCGCACGGCCCTTCTCCAGATCGCCCGCGGCATCGAAGTAGGTGTGGACGATCCCCGCACCGGTCTCGATCACCGGAACCCGGGCGTTCTCCCGCACGAAGCGGATCAGTCCCGCCCCGCCCCGCGGGATCACCACGTCGACGTAGCCTACGGCCCCGAGCAGTTCGCCTACTGCTGCATGGTCCGACGGCAGGAGCGTGAAGGCCGCTTCGTCGAGCCCTTCGCGGCGCAGCGCTTCGTGGAGCCGGGCCGCAATCGCCTCGTTCGAGCGGCGGGCGTCGCTCCCGCCCTTCAGCACGCAGGCGTTCCCGGTCTTCATGCAGAGCGAGAAGATGTCTGCCGTGACGTTCGGACGCGCCTCGCAGACCATGCCCACCACGCCGAACGGTACCCGGACCTTGCGCAGCTGCATCCCGTTCGGACGGCTCCAGGCGGCAAGCGTCTCGCCCTGCGGCGAGGGAAGCGCCGCCACCGACTCCATGTCCGCGGCGATGGCGGCGATCCGTTCCGGGGTCAGCCGCAGGCGGTCGCACAGCGGGGAGGCCGGGTCCATGGCCGCAAGGTCCTCGGCATTGGCCGTCAGAATCTCGTCGGTGTGGGTGCGGAGCAGCCCGGCTGCCGTGCGGACGGCCGACGAGAGCCGATCCGCAGGGGTATTGGAGAGGGCGGTGCCGGCCCGGCGTGCCGCCTCGAAAAGTGCGCGGTAATTTGTTTCCATAGATCCTATTCCAGATAGAGATAATCGCAGTGAATCAGTGGTTTGAGCCCTTTGCGGCCCAGGTTGCGGCGCGCCGTGGCGCTGTCGCACGAGATGCGCCCCACGCCCAGCTGGGTGCCCTCCGGCGAGAGGATCCGCACGATGTCGTCCCGCTCGAAATCCCCCTCGACCTCCGTGACGCCCACGGCCAGCACGCTCGCCGCCGTGCTCCGGCTCACCGCGGCCGCCGCCCCGGCGTCGAGGCGCAGCGCCCCCTTGGCGAAGCCCTCGCTGCTGGCGATCCACTTCTTGACGCCCGAAGCGGCGTGGCGGGCCGCCTCGAAGCGGGTGCAGACCACGTCGCGGTCCGTCAGCACCAGGTCCGTGAGGATCTCGTCGCGCCGTCCGTTGGCGATCACCACCTCGATCCCTTCACCCGCCACACGGCTCGAAATCCGGCTCTTGGAGGTCATGCCCCCGCGTCCGCGCGACGAGCGCGTCGTATCGATATACTGCGAAAGGTCGCGCCCCGGCGCCACGCGCCGGATCACCTGCGACGACGGATCGGCGGGCGAACCGTCGTAGATGCCGTCGATGTTGCTCAGGATCAGCAGCGCATCGGCGTCCATCATCGCCGCCACAAGCCCCGAAAGCTCGTCGTTGTCGGTGAACATCAGCTCCGTGACGGAGATCGTGTCGTTCTCGTTGACGATCGGGATCACCCCCGCGGCCAGCATCGCCTCCATGCAGTTGCGCTGGTTGAGGTACTGGCGCCGCGTCGAGAGGCTCTCCTTCGTGGTGAGCACCTGTCCGCACGCGATGCCGTAGTCGTTGAAGAGGTCGTAGTAGCGGTTCAGCAGCTTCACCTGTCCGACCGCCGAGTAGAGCTGGCGCGCAGAAACCGTGTCGATGCGCCCCACGCGCGACTCCAGCAGGCTGCGCCCCGAAGCAACCGCCCCCGACGAGACGAGAACTACCTCCACACCCGCCCGGTGCAGGCGTGCAATCTGGTCCACAAGCGCCGAAATGCGCGTCGTGTCGGGGTGTCCGTCATCGCGCGTCAGCACGTTGCTGCCGATCTTGATCACGATGCGGCGGTATTTTCCTGAATTTTTCATGTCGATTCTCCTTAACCTCTAACTAACTCGATGAACGCAGTTCTCGGGATTACGGCTCGTACTTGTAACCTACGCCCTTGACCGTGACGATCCGTTCGTCGCCGATCTTCTGCCGCAGCTTCCGGATATGCACGTCGATCGTCCGGTCGCCCACAACCACATCCGTGCCCCAGATCTTCGTGTAGATCTCCTCCCGCGGAATCAGACGCCCCGGCGACGAATAGAGCAGTTCCAGCAGCGCAAACTCCTTGCGCGGAAGGGTGATCTCCTCGCCGTCGCGGATCACCGTGTAGCGCTCCCGGTCCACCGTAATGCCCGTCGGGGCCGGTTTCTCCGGAATCGGGTCCGCATCGATCCGCTTCAGGATCGCCTGCACGCGGCTGACCAGCAGCTTCATCTTGATCGGCTTGGTCAGGTAGTCGTCGGCCCCCACACCGAAACCCGCCAGTTGCTGCTCCTCCTCGCCCAGCGCCGAGAGAAAAACCACCATCGTATCCTTCAACTCCGGATTCGCACGGATCGCCCGGCACGTCTGCGCCCCGTCCATCACCGGCATCATCATGTCCAGCAGGATCAGGTGCGGATGGCACTCCGCGGCGACCTTCAGCGCCTCGGCGCCGTTCTGCGCCGTGTAGACCTCGTAACCCTCGCGCACGAGGTTGTAGCGGACGAATTCCAGAATGTCGACTTCATCGTCGACCAGCAGGATGCGGTGGCTCATGGTTGCGGTTTCAGCGCGGGACCACTCCGGGCGCCCGCATGGTGATAACTTTGCGAAGATACGAATTTTTCCGCGAATTCGTGCATCTTTTTCCCGTCCGCCCGCCGAATCTCCGATCCTCTCCCGCCGCTCCTCTCCCGGATTGCACCGTTGTTGCAGGTTTTGTCGATTTCTCTTTCGGGTTCCGCGGAAAATAAGTATATTTGCGAGATTTATGTACCCCCGCTTGTCCGGGAATCAAAAACATCAACTGAGATGGCTACTGAAAAACCGACACTTTCTGCTCCCGAGGAGCAAGTCAGCCCCCTGGCTGAAGATGCGCAGACGAGTCCCGTGGCGACTCCCGAAACCTCCGAATCCCAAATCCCGGCCGGGGAGGCGGCTCCCGCGGAGTCCGCTGTGACCTCCGCCCCTGAAGAGACCCCTGCCTCCGAGGCTCCCGCGGTCGAAGAGGCCCCCGAGGCCGAATCCGCCGGGGAGGAAAAAACACCGGAAACTCCCGAGGTCCCCGCAGAGACTTCGGCCGAAACGCCCGCCGACATCGAAACGGCGGCACCTGTGGCGGAGCCCGCGCAGGAACCGGTGGAGGAGGCTGCGTCGGAGCCTGTGCAGGAACCCGTGGGGGAGGCTGCTCCCGAAGCCGTCTCCGAGACCGTTTCCGGGAAGGTTTCCGAAGCCGTGCAGGAATCCGCGGAGGAGGCCGCTCCCGGGAAGGTTTCCGAGACCGTGCCCGAGGCTGTGCAGGGATCGGTCGGTGGTGACGCCGCACCCCGCCCCAAGCGTGCGCGGATCAAGTCCGCGGCGGAGCCTGTAGCCGATTTCGAAGAGGAGGAGGCCCCCGAAGAGGTGCGGATGGATTTCGCCGATGAGGAGGCGGCCCTCGCCGCTCAGGATGCCGGACTCGAACTCGAAGGCGAAACCGCCGAAGAGGCCGAAGCCGAACAGCGCGCTGCCGAGGAGAAGGAGGCCCCCGAAGAGAAATTCGCCGGAAAAGGAAAGGAGGAACTGGTCGCCATGTTCGCCCGGATGCTCGAAGAGCAGCCCGTACAGTCGATCCGCCGCGACGTCGAGGCCCTGAAGATCGCCTTCTACCGCATCCGCCGTTCGGAGGTTGAGGCCGCCCGCCGCCGCTTCCTCGAAGAAGGGGGCGCCGAGGAGGATTTCGCTCCCGCAGTCGACGGGGCCGAAGTGCAGCTCAAGGAGCTCTTCAAGGAGTACCGCCGCCGCCGCGACCTCTTCATCGCCAACCTCGAAGCCGAAAAGGAGGCCAATCTCAAGGTCAAACAGCAGATCATCGAGGAGTTGAAGGAGCTGGTCAACTCCGACGAGACGCTCAACCATACCTTCAACAAGTTCCGCGAACTCCAGCAGCGCTGGCGCGATACCGGCCCGGTGCCCCAGGCCTACATCAAGGACCTCTGGGAGACCTACAACCTCCATGTCGAGAACTTCTACAACTTCATCAAGATCAACAAGGAGCTGCGCGATCTCGACCTGAAGAAGAACTACGAGCAGAAGGTCGCCCTCTGCGAACAGGCCGAAGCCCTGCTGCTCGAACCCTCGGTCGTCGAGGCCTTCCACAAACTGCAGAAACTCCACGACGAGTGGCGCGAGACGGGTCCCGTGGCCAACGAGTACAAGGAGGCCCTCTGGGAGCGCTTCAAGGCCGCGTCGAGCCGCATCAACAAACTCCATCAGGAGCATTTCGAGGCCCTCAAGGGCGAACAGCTCAAGAACCTCGAACTCAAGACCGGACTCTGCGAAGCCACCGAAGAGCTCGCCGCACAGCCCCTCACGACCCGCAAGGAGTGGAACAAGGCCAGCGACAAACTCCTGGAGATCCAGAAAACCTGGAAGACCATCGGCTTCGCACCCAAGAAGGACAACAACCGCATCTACGAGCGTTTCCGCACCGCCTGCGACCGCTTCTTCGAGGCCAAACGCCAGTTCTATGCCGGACTGAAGGCCGAGATGGATCACAACCTCCAGCTCAAGAACGAGATCTGCGAGGCCGCCGAGTCGCTCGTGAGCAGCGAGGAGTGGAAAAAGACCACCGACGAACTGATCGCCCTCCAGGCCCGCTGGAAGCAGATCGGAGCCGTGTCGCGCCGCCACTCCGAAGCCGTCTGGAAGCGCTTCCGCGCCGCCTGCGACCGCTTCTTCGAACGCAAGGCCGCCCATTTCGCAACGGTCGACGGCGAGTATGAGGAGAACCTCCGCAAAAAACTCGCCCTGCTCGACGAAATGGCCGCCGCCGATGTCCGCTCGGGCGGTTACGAGGTGATCCGCGACTTCCAGCGCCGCTGGAGTGAGATCGGCTTCGTGCCCATCAAGCAGAAGGATGCCATTCAGAAACGTTACAAGGCCGCCGTCGACGAACTGTTCAACGTCCTGCGCGGCTCCGAACGCGACCGCTCGATGGGCCGCTTCCGCGAGAAGCTCTCCTCGATGAAGGGCGCCGGGGACCGCCGTCTCCGTTCCGAACGCGAACGCCTCTACAACAAGGTCCGCCAGCTGGAACAGGAGATCGCCCTGCTGGAGAACAACATCGGATTCTTCGCCAAGTCGAAGAACGCCGAGTCGCTCGTCGCCGACGTGCGCGCCAAGATCGAACGCGCCCGCGAGGAGATGAACGCAACCATCGAGAAGGTCCGCATGATCGACAGCCAGGAGTCCGAAAACAAGGAGAATGCCTGAATCCCGGCTGCGGACCCTGAAACGACAACGCTTAAAACAAGCAAGAATCATCATAATGGATATGGATAAGGTAATGAAACTTACGAAACCCAAGTACGTATTCGTAACGGGCGGTGTCGCATCGTCGCTCGGCAAGGGAATCATCTCCGCATCGATCGCCCGCCTGCTCCAGGCCCGCGGATACTCGGTGACCATTCAGAAACTCGACCCCTACATCAACGTCGACCCCGGAACGCTCAACCCCTACGAGCACGGCGAATGCTACGTCACCGAAGACGGCGCGGAAACCGACCTCGACCTCGGACACTACGAGCGCTTTACGAACCATCCCACCTCGAAGGCCAACAACGTCACCACCGGACGCATCTACAAAAGCGTCATCGAGAAGGAGCGGAAGGGCGAGTATCTCGGGAAAACCGTCCAGGTCATCCCCCATATCACCGATGAGATCAAACGCCGCATCCAGCTCCTCGGACAAACCAAAAAATACGACGTGATCATCACCGAAATCGGCGGTACGGTCGGCGACATCGAGTCGCAGCCCTTCATCGAATCGGTGCGCCAGCTCCGCTATGCGCTCGGGTACAGGAATACCGCCCTGGTGCATCTGACCCTGATCCCCTACATGGCCGCGTCGGGAGAGATGAAGACCAAACCTACGCAGCACTCCGTCAAGGCGCTGCTCGAAAACGGACTCCAGCCCGATATCCTCGTCCTGAGAGCCGAGCACTCGCTTACAACGGCCCTCAAACGAAAGGTCGCCCTCTTCTGCAACGTCGACGCCAATGCCGTCATGGAGTCCATCGACGTGCCCTCGATCTATGAGGTGCCCCTGATGATGCACGCCCAGCACCTCGACGAGGTGGTCCTCGACAAACTCAACCTCCCGGCCGACAAGGAACCCGATATGGATGCCTGGTGCGCCTTCGTCGAGAAGGTCAAGCACCCCTCGAAGAAGATCGACATCGCCCTCGTCGGTAAATACACCGAACTCCACGACGCCTACAAGTCGATCAGCGAGTCGTTCATCCACGCCGGGGCCGTCAACGACTGCCACGTCAAACTCCATTACGTCAACTCCGAGAAGATCACCCCCGAGAACGTCGAGGCGCAGCTCGGCAAGATGGCCGGTATCCTCGTGGCACCCGGATTCGGAAACCGCGGAATCGAAGGCAAGATCGAGGCTGTGCGCTTCGCACGCGAAAACCGGATCCCGTTCCTCGGAATCTGTCTCGGTATGCAGTGCGCCGTGATCGAATTCGCCCGCAATGTCCTCGGCATCGCCGATGCCAACTCCAGCGAGATGGAGCAGACCGCACACCCGGTCATCGACCTCATGGAGGAGCAGAAGGGCGTAACCGCCAAGGGCGGAACCATGCGCCTGGGGGCCTATCCCTGCGTGCTGCGGAAAGGATCCAAGGCCGCGGAAGCCTACGGAAAACTCAATATCTCGGAGCGCCACCGCCACCGTTACGAATTCAACAACGACTACCTCGAACGCTTCGAGGCCGCAGGCATGAAGGCCGTGGGCGTGAACCCCGATACGAACCTCGTCGAGGTCGTCGAAATCGAAGACCATCCCTGGTTCGTCGGTACGCAGTTCCACCCCGAATACAAGAGCACCGTCCTGAGCCCCTCGCCGCTCTTCGTCGCCTTCGTGAAGGCCGCGCTGGAGTTTGCCGAAGCCAAATAGGCGGAGAAACTGCAATCCCTTGGGCGGGAGAGAATGCCCCCCCCCTGAAAAGCTCTCTCCCGCTGTTTTACTCACTCGAAACAAACAACTGCGTTTGAATGGATAAAAAATCGATTATCGGTATTGCCGTCGTGGCACTCCTCTTCCTCGGATTCGCCTACTTCAGCAATAAGGAGCAAAAGGAATTCCAACAACAGAAAGCCCTCTATGACGCCTATATGGATTCGGTGGCCCGCGCCTCGAATCCCGCACCCCTGGCCGATCCCGTGTCGCAGGAGGGGGCGCTGATCGCCGATCCCGCCGATGCGGACTCGATCGCCTCGGCGGCCCGTCAGCGACAGGTCGAAACCCTCGGGGCTACGCTCGCCGAGGCCCGCGATGCCCAGTCCGAAGAGTTCTCCGTCGAGAACGACGTCCTGGCGGTGACCTTCTCGACGCGCGGCGGACAGGTCAAGAGCGTTACGCTCAAGGATTACACCAAATATGCCCCCCGCGGAGAACGCAACCAGCCCGTCGAACTCATGGACCCCGCAACCTCCCGGTTCGCAATGCTCTTCTACGTGAAAAACGGTCTGAGGAACATCCCCGTCAACACGATGGAGTACGTCTTCACGGCCGAGCCTGTCGAGACGCTGGCCGACGGCGCGAAGCAGGTCGTCATGCGTCTGCCCGTGACCGCACAGGCCGCACTCGAATACCGCTACCTTATATATGATACGAAGTCGCCCGAACGCGACTATCTCGTCGATTTCGACGTGCGCCTGGTGAACATGGCCCCCGAAATGGCCAACCAGACCCAGATTCAGATCGACTGGTCGAACACCTCCTACCAGAATGAACGGGGTTTCAAGAACGAGAACATGTACACCACGCTGGCGTACCGTTTCCCGGGCGAAAGTTCGATCGAGGAGCTCGGCATGAGCGAGGAGTCCAAATCGAAGGAGGTGACCACCCAGGTCAACTGGGTGGCTTTCAAACAGCAGTTCTTCTCGTCGGTCTTCATCGCTCCCGGGAATGTCACCTACGCCAACCTCCGGTTCGATACGGCAATGCCCGAGTCGGATCTGCTCAAGAGTTTCTCCGCGCAGATGGCCGTGCCCTACACGCCCCAGACCGAAGGGTATGACTTCGCCTTCTATTTCGGACCCAACAAGTATTCGATCCTCAAGAAGGTCGAGTTCCCCGCTGGCGACGACATCCACCTCGAACGACTCGTGCCGCTCGGGTGGGGAATCTTCGGATGGGTCAACCGCTGGTGCGTGATCCCGGTCTTCGACTTCCTCAGAAACTACATCTCCAGCTTCGGTATCATCATCCTGATCCTCGTGATCCTGGTCAAGATCGTGATCTTCCCGATGACCTACAAGAGCTATGTCTCGATGGCCAAAATGCGGTTGATCAAACCCCAGGTCGACGAACTCAACAAGAAGTATCCCAAGCAGGAGGATGCCATGAAGCGCCAGCAGGCCACCATGGAACTCTACAAAAAGGCCGGAATCAACCCCATGGGCGGGTGCATCCCGATGCTGATCCAGCTGCCGATCCTGATCGCCATGTTCCGCTTCTTCCCCGCATCGATCGAGCTGCGCGGGCAGTCGTTCCTCTGGGCCGACGACCTCTCGTCGTATGACAGCGTCCTGAACCTGCCATTCTCGATCCCCTTCTACGGCGACCACGTCTCGTTGTTCGCCCTGTTGATGGCCGTGTCGCTCTTCGGTTACTCGTGGTTCAGCTACCAGCAGACCGCTTCGTCCCAGCCCCAGATGGCCGGTATGAAATTCATGATGGTCTACCTCATGCCGATCATGATGCTCCTCTGGTTCAACAGCTATTCCAGCGGTCTGTGCTACTATTATCTGCTTTCGAACCTCTTCACCATCGCCCAGACGCTTATCATCCGCCGCATGGTCGACGATGATAAGATCCATGCCATCATGCAGGCCAATGCCGCGAAGAAGTCCAAAGGCAAGAAATCGAAATTCCAGCAGCGTTACGAGGAGCTGCTCCGCCAGCAGGAGGCTCAGCAGCGCGCCCGGAAGAAATAGCTCGGAATCCCGACCGGCCGTCGATCAGGACAACATCCCGACCGGCCGTCGATCAGGACAACATCCCGGCCGACTGTCGATCAGGACAACATCCCGGCCGACTGTCGATCAGGACGGCGAGATACAAAAAACGTCCCCTTCAAGGAAAGGGGACGTTTTTTGTGGCGGGTTGTACAGGACGGTTCCGGACTATCGGCCAAACCCGTTCGTGACGAACAGCAGCACGTCGGGCAGTACGCTCTGCCAGTAGCGCCACGTGTGTCCGCCGTCGCGCATCCGGTATTGCAGCGGAATGTTCCGTTCGCGCATCACGCGATAGAAATCGATGTTGCAGCGCCACAGAAAGTCGTCGTCGCCGCAGTCGACCCACCAGCGCACCGAACGCACCTTTGCGAGCCCTTCATCGTCCAGGGCCTGGAGTATGGCTACCGGCGAGTTGTCGACGATGGATTGCTGGAAGGCGTCCTCGTAGTCGCGCGGTCCGGGGAAGACATCGAGCAGACCGCTCATCGGACAGGCCGAGCTGAAGAGTTCGGGATGGTGCAGCGCATAGACGGCCGTGCCGCCGCCGCCCATCGAGAGCCCCGAAATGGCACGGTGCTCCTTGTCGGCAAGGATCCGGTAGTGCCGTTCGACGCCGGGGACGAACTCCTCGAAGAAGAAGCGTTCGTACTCCCAGCCCGGGACATCGAAATAGCCCATGTGGCGTCCGGTGTAGTTCTCACCCTCACCGGCGGCGTCGGGCATGACGATCACCATCGGCAGGGCGGCTCCCGAGGCGATGGCCTCGTCGGCGATCTGGCGCATGTTGCCCTTTTGGCTCCAGTCGGTGTGGCAGCCGCTGGCTCCGTGCAGCAGGTAGAGAACCGGGTAGCGGCATGTCGTGTCGCGGTCGTAGCCATCGGGCAGGTAGACCGTGCAGCTCTTCTCCGCGTTGAGGATTTGGCTGTGCAGCGTAAAGGTTTCCAGACGGCTCTGGGCCGTCAGCGGAGCGGCAGCGCAGAGCATTGCCGCAAGTGTCAGCAGGCGTTTCATATCGGTAGCTTGATTGGTTTCGAACGTTTTGTCGCCCCGGACGGCTCCCGTCCCTCTCCCTGCTGAACGCACGTTGTCATCGGCCGGATCGGAATGCCGCCGCTTCTCTTTGGGAATTCCTATTCGACGTAGAGAACCAGTCCCTTGAGGTATTCGCCCTCGGGGTGGTAGATGTTGATCGGGTGGTCGGCGGGCTGCGTCAACTGGTGCAGGATCCGCACCTTGCGGCCGGCGATTGCCGCCGCCGAGAAGACCGTCGTGCGGAACAGCTCCTTCGAAACGGCCTGCGAACACGAGAAGGTGAAGAGGATCCCGCCCGGCCGGATCTGCGACAGAGCCCGGGCATTCAGCCGCCGGTAGCCCTGCATGGCGTTGCTCAGCACCTTGTGGTGCTTGGCGAAGGCCGGCGGGTCGAGGATGATCAGGTCGTAGCGGTCGCCGATCTCCTTGAGGTACTCCACGGCGTCGGCCGCAACCTCCGTATGGCAGGCCGTATCGCCGAAATTCAGCCGCATGTTTTCGGTGGCCAGTTCCACGGCCCGCTCCGACGAGTCGACCGAAACCACCTCCTTCGCCCCGCCCGAAAGCGCATAGACCGAAAATCCGCCCGTATAGCAGAAGGTGTTCAGTACGGTGCGGCCTTTTGCGTAGCGTTTCACCAGTTCGCGGTTCTCGCGCTGGTCGAGGAAGAAGCCCGTCTTCTGCCCCTGTTCCCAGTTCACGAGGAACTGCTCGCCGTTTTCGAACACCACCTGCGAGGCGTGCTCCGCATGGCCCCAGAGGTAGCCGTCCACGGCCCCCAGGTCGGCCTTGTAGGGGAGCGCCTGCGATGATTTGTCGTAGATGGCCGTTAGCTGTTCGCCGTAGGTTGCGCGCAGCGCCTCGGCGATCTCCATCCGCGAGCGGTACATCCCCACCGAATGGCACTGAATGACCGCCGTCGTGCCGTAGATGTCCACCACCAGTCCCGGCAGCGAATCCCCTTCGCCGTGTATGAGCCGGTAGCAGGTCGTCTGCGGGTTCTCCGTAAGCCCCAGCGTGCGCCGCACGTCGTGGGCCACGGCGATACGCCGGTTCCACCACGCCTGGTCGATCGGCTCGCGCTCGAACGACAGCACCCGCACGGCAATCGAACCGATCTGGTAGTGCCCCTGGGCGATGAACTCCCCGGAACGGTTGCACACCTCCACAAGGGCCTCTTCGGCAAAATCCGACTCCTCCTCGGCCCGGATGTGGTCGATGGCCCCCGAGAAGATCCACGGGTGGCGGCGAAGGAGCGATTCCTCCTTGCCTTTGCGCAGGATGATTTGTGGTATCATGGGCGTAACGGTTTTTGCGGCGTGCGCTGCAGTTGTTCGTAGATGCGGATGCAGACCCAGGCGTCCGTGGCGGCGTAGAGCTGCTGCTTGTCGGTCAGCGTCGCGGCCTCCCAGTTGCTCAGACGCTGGGCCTTCGAGACCCGCTGTCCCAGCACGATGGCCGAGAGTTTGCGCAGGCTCTTTTCGCCGATGCCCCACTGCGGGGCGATCGTCTGCAGGTCGATGAACCCCGCATCGCGGAAGTGCCGGATCTGGCGCAGCGAGCGAAGGTCCCCCGCCACGTCGGCGCCGATCTTCAGCAGCTGCCGGTTCTCGAAGAGTTGGATGATCGGTTTGGCCAGCGGAATCTTGTTCAGCCGGAACAGGTAGCAGACCGTCGGCGTCGAGAGCTGCAGCAGCGACACCCGGAACGTTACGCCCGGGCGGAACGACGGCCGCGTCTCGGTGTCGAAACCGATCACCGGTTCCGCGGCGAGCGCCTTGCAGGCTGGGGCGATGTCGCGTTCGTGCTCGACGATGCGGATTGCACCCCCGAATTCGATGGCCGGGAGCTGGGCCGCCTCTTCATTGCTGATTTTATCCGTAAAGTTGTTGACTGTGGTCATCCCGAAGTGAATGTTCCCGCAAAATTACGCAATAATTTTCAATATCCCGCCCTTGTCGCCGACGATTTTACCCTCGGCAAGCAATTCCCGGATCGCTTCCGCCACCCGTTCGGGCGGGCACGCACAGGCTGCCGCCAGTTGCTGCGGGTCGGACGGCGCCGCGGAGAGCAGCCCGAGCAGCCTTTCGCGGAGCGGCATCGCCGCAGTGGGGGAGTTTTTCGGGACATTTTTCGGGGAGTTTTCCGGGAAGTTCTCCGAGGAGTTTTCCGGGGAGTTTTCCGGGGCGGCTGCGGGGGTGATTGCGGGGGTAGTTGCGGCGGGGGTGTCGGCCGGTCGGGCCGTATTCGGTGCAGCGGCGGCAGCGGGAGCAGCGGGTGTAGCGGCAGCGGCGGCGCTGCGGACAGCGGCTTCGGAAACTGCGGAAATGGCGGGAACGGCACTGTCGGCGGGGGATTCGTCTCCTGCGGTGCTTCGGGTAGTTCCCCCTGTCCCGGCAGTTCCGGCAGTTCCGGCAGTCCCGGTAGTCCCGGTAGTCCGGACTGTTTCGGTCTCTTGGACCCCCTGGGTCCCCTGGGCCTTCTGAGCCGCTTTGGCGGCCCGCTTCCGCGCCAGGCATACGTCGCAGATCCCGCACGCGGTCGGCGATTCCGCCCCGAAATAGTGCTCCAGCACCGCACTCCGGCACTCCTCCTCGTTGGAGGCATAGGCCAGCATCCGCGCAAAGCGTTCGTGCATCAGCTCCCGGCGCCGCCGGTAGGTCTCCGGCGCAATGTAGAGGTCCGCACGCGGCAGCCGCTCCTCGTTCAGAAACAGAAGCGGCGAACGGTTCGACGGAATGTAGCGGATCACCCGCAGCAGCCACAACTGTTTCAGCAGTTCCTTCACCCGTTCCACCGTATAGCCGCTCCAGGTCGCCAGCTCGCCCTCGTCGATCGGCCGGAAGTCGTTGAAAATCCCGTTGTAGAGCCGCAGCAGCGTGCGGATGAAGTGGTCCAGGTCATCGCGCTGCACGCGCAGCCGGTACAGCTCGTCGCGGCTCACGCAGAACATCACCCGGGCCGGATGGTCCTGGGCGTCGCTCAGCGTCATGTAGCCGTTCTGCTGGAGGAGCTTCAGGGCGCTCAGCACCTTCCCCGAATAGAGGTGTTCCCGGGCGCAGAAGTCCGAAAGGTTGAACTGGTAGCTGCATTCGCCCCCTTCGCCGATCCCGATCTGCAGGTAGGAGCAGATCCGTTCGTAGATCTCCTTGACCTGCTCCAGCGGCGGGAACTCCTGGTCGAAACGCTGCGCAATGCGTTCTCCGTCGTCCGAGGCCACCAGCAGCAGCGCATAGGCCCGCTGGCCGTCGCGCCCGGCACGCCCGGCCTCCTGGTAGTAGCTCTCCAGCGAGTCGCACATCGAGTAGTGCACCACGAACCGCACGTCGGGCTTGTCGATGCCCATGCCGAAGGCGTTCGTGGCGACCATCACCCGCACCTTGTCCTTCAACCACGACTCCTGGCGCTGCGTGCGGTCCGCATGTCCCAGTCCGCCGTGGTAGGCCGCCGCCGCGATCCCTTCGTCGCGCAGCTGTTCGGCCAGCTGTTCGGTACCCTCCCGCGTCCGCATGTAGACGATCCCCGAGCCGGGGACGTTCCGCAGCAGCCGCAGCAGCTGTCCGTTCTTGTCGTCCGTGTGGCGGACGCTGTAGGAGAGGTTCGGGCGGGCGAAGCTGCTCCGCAGCAGGTGCGGTTCGGAGAATTTCAGGTGGTGCATGATGTCTTCGGCCACGACCTCCGTCGCCGAGGCCGTCAGCGCCAGCACCGGGACGCCCGGAAGCCGTTCGCGCAGCTCCGCGATCCGCAGGTACGACGGCCGGAAGTCGTAGCCCCATTGCGAGATGCAGTGCGCTTCGTCGACCGCAATCAGCGAGACGTTCATCCGCACGACCCGCAGCCGGAAGGCTTCGCTCGTCAGCCGCTCGGGCGCCACGTAGAGGAATTTCGTGTCGCCGTAGACGCAGTTGTCCAGCGCGATGTCGATCTGCCGCGGCGAGAGCCCCGAGTGGATCGCCACGGCCGGGATCCCCAGACGCCGGAGCCGGTCGGTCTGGTCCTTCATCAGCGCAATGAGCGGCGTGACCACGATGCACACCCCCGCCCGGGCCAGGGTCGGAACCTGGTAGGTCAGCGACTTCCCCCCGCCGGTCGGCATCAGCGCCAGCGTGTCGCGCCCCGCAAGTACCGAGCGGATGATCTGCTCCTGCACGGGCCGGAACGCCCGAAAACCCCAGTAACGCTGCAGAATCGCATGTATGTCCGTATGCTCCGTGGTCGTTTCCATAATACAAAGGTAGGAAAAATTGGGCGGTTCGGAGAATTTTTCCTATTTTTGCGGGCGTACAAGGTTCGCATGATGAAGATTCGTCCCGAATACAGGCTTCGCGAAATGGCCGGAGAGCACGTCGTCGTGGTCCCCGCACCCGACGGCGCCGCCGATCTCACACGCCTCGTCTCGCTCAACGAGTCGGCCTGCTGGCTCTGGGAGAAGCTGCACGACCGGGCGTTTTCCGAGGAAGAGGCCGCGCAGCTTCTCGTCGCGCGTTACGACGTCGAGCCCGAGGTCGCACGGCGCGATGCCAGGGCCTGGATCGAACGACTTGCGGCCTGCGGAATCATCGGAGATTGACGCCGACATGAAGCTGAAACGATATATCGCCCTTCTGCTCTGTGCACTCTACGTCTCGGCGACCGCCGGGACGGCCCTGGCATCGCTGACCTGCAAGTGCCTGGGCATGAAGGCTCCGGTCGAACACAGCTGTACGGGCTGCTGCCACCTCTCCGAAAACGGCGGGGCGGACCTCCAGACCGCCTGTCCGGAGTGCTCCCTGAGAACGCGCTGCGGCTGCGAACTCCACTCCACCGAAATCGATCTCTACACGTCGTCGCACTCCGACGACAGCGAAAAATACGTCCGGTGCATTGTCGCGGAACTGCCGCCCTCGCTGGCGGCCGAGTGTCCGTGTCCGGCGCATGTGCCCGCCTTGCGGCGTGGCAATGTCCTGCCGCCCGTACCCCTTGTCCGGGAGATGCCCGGCAGGGTCTGCGGTTTGCGTGCACCTCCCGTCTGGGCCTGAAATTCGTTTCGGGACCGGAGCCCTGAGCCCCGGTCCGCAACCGCTTTTCAACCCATGACGGAATTACCATGAAATCACTCAAAATCTTTCTTTTAACTTCCGCACTCGCGGCCGGGTGCGGTGCGGTGTGCGCCCAGGACCTGCGCGGTGTGGTGCGCGATGCCGACAACCAGCCCCTCGTCGGCGCCTCGGTCTACTGGGCCGGCACGACCATCGGCGCAAGCACCGATGCCCAGGGGGCCTTCCTCCTCCACCGCGTCAAGGGGTATGACCGCCTTGTGGCCTCGTACCTCGGTTATGTCAACGATACGATCCGGGTCGAAACCGGTACGGATCGCCTCGATTTCGCCCTCCGCGCCGAAGGCGTCGCCCTCGAAGATGTCGTCGTCGAGGGTGCCATGAGCGGCAACTTCGTCAAGCGCGACGGAATCGTTAAGGGCGAGATGATCTCCTTTGCGGGCCTCTGCAAGATGGCCTGCTGCAATCTCGCCGAATCGTTCGAAAACTCCGCCTCGGTGACCGTCGGTTACAGCGACGCCATCTCCGGGGCCCGGCAGATCAAGATGCTTGGACTGGCCGGAACCTACACCCAGATCCTCGACGAGAACCGCCCGATCATGCACGGACTGAGCGCCCCCTACGGCCTGAGCTACACGCCCGGCATGTGGCTCAACTCGATCCAGGTCTCGAAGGGCGTCGCCTCCGTCACCGCCGGGCACGAGGCCATCACCGGGCAGATCAACCTCGAACACCGCAAGCCCACCGACGACGAACGGCTCTTCCTGAACCTCTATCTCGATGACGAGCTGCGTCCCGAGATCAATCTTTCGTCGGCCTTCCCCGTGACCCGTGACAAGAAACTCACGAGCGTCGTCCTGCTCCACGGTTCGATGGACACCGACGCGCGCAGGATGGACCACAACGACGACGGTTTTCGGGATCTGCCCCTCTCGGATCAGATCAACGTCGCCAACAAATGGCTCTATGCTGCCGACAACGGTACGCAGATCCGCTGGGGCTGGAAGTTCGTCCAGGAGAACCGCCTCGGCGGAATGCTCGACTTCAAGAACACTGCGGCCATGCGCGACGCCATGCTCGCCGACTGGGACTGGCAGGCTGAGGAGAAGCCCATGCCCCTCTACGGTTCGCACATCCGCAACCGCAACGCAAACGGCTATTTCAAGGTCGGAATGCCCGTCGGACCGGCCGTCTACGATGCCGACGAGCAGGACGAAATGCGTTCGAACATCGCTTTCGTGGCCGACTTCGACCATTTCAGCGAGGATGCCTACTTCGGCCTGAACGACTACGACGGCAACCAGAACTCGCTGGCGCTGAATCTGATGTACAACCACTACTTCACCTATCGGTCGTCGCTGATCGTCGGCGGGCAGCTCCATCTGGACTACTACCGCGAGGGGCTGTTGAACCGCACGCCCTGGATTGCCGATTTCCAGAAGGGCGATTACGACCTCGACCGCAACGAACGGGAGGCCGGTGCCTATGCCGAGTACACCTATGCCATCAAGGACAAGTTCTCGATCGTGGCCGGTATTCGCGGTGACTACAACCACTATTATGACCGCTTCTTCGTCACGCCCCGCGGCCATCTGAAGTGGAACATCACCCCATCGACCACCTTCCGCGCCTCGGCCGGGCTGGGCTACCGTTCGACGAATCTCATTACGGACAACATCGGCGTACTGGCCACCGGGCGAGCCATTCAACCCGTGGTATTCCGTGACGGAATGCCTGTCGTGGGGCGTTTCCACGACATCGACCGCATGGAGAAGGCCCTCACGGTGGGCGGGAGCCTTACGCAGACCTTCGGACTCGTCGAGCCGGGCGATGCGACGCTCAGCGTCGACTACTTCCGCACGCAGTTCTACAATTCGGTGGTTGCCGACCAGGAGATGTATGCCGACCGCATCGTCTTCTACAACTCCGACGGCCGGTCCTACACCGATACCTATCAGGTCGACTTCTCGTGGTCGCCCGTCGAGCGCCTCGACATCTTCGCCACGTTCCGATACACGGACAGCGAAATGACCATCCGGCGCGCCGACGGCTCCTCGGCACGGGTCGAGCGCCCGCTGGTCAGCGAGTACAAGACCCTGCTCAACATCCAGTACGCCACGAAGTTCCGCCGCTGGGTATTCGATGCCACGGCCCAGTTGAACGGCCCGGCCCGCATCCCGACGCAGAACGCCGATCTGGCCGACAGCTACCATTCGCCGCGTTATCCGATGTTCTATGCGCAGGTGAGCCGCAAGTTGGGCAAGTTCGACATTTACGTCGGCTGCGAGAACATTGCCGACTACATGCAGAAGGATCCGATCCTCAATGCCGAGAATCCCTATTCGGCAGCCTTCAACTCGATGAACGTCTGGGGGCCTCTGATGGGTCGCAAGTTTTATATCGGGATGCGGCTTAATATTTATTAGCCGCACCCGATATAAACCTGTGCAGACAATCCCTCCAAACCTCCCTTTGAAAAGGGAGGCTTAATGGGGGGAGAGGCCGAAGACTCAGGGGGTATTGCGGCATAAGGCTGAATATTTATTGATGGAATATATTGCGGTTTCCGATATAAATCCATGCCACCCCCCCCCAAAAAAAACCTCCCTTTGAAAAGGGAGGCTTAATGGGGGAGAGGCCGAAGACTCCGGGAGTATTGCGTGCCGATCCCCTATATAATAAAGGTACAACAAAAAACCCGATAAAACTGCTATGAAAAAACTGTTGATGGTATGTCTGGCCCTCGTGATGGGCGCGGGCATTGCAACGGCGGCCAAGCCCGCCCAGAAAAAGAGTGTCACGACGGTCTTCGTAACCGACATCGATTGCGAACACTGCGTGCAGAAGATCATGAACAACGTTCCTTCGCTCGGAAAGGGCATCAAGGACGTACAGGTCGACCTGCCCAAAAAGGAGGTTACCGTCGTCTACGACGCTTCGAAGAACAGCGACGAGAACATCATCAAGGGCTTCGCCTCACTCAAGGTCAAGGCCGAAGTCAAAAAGGACGCAGCCGGAAAGAAATAGTTGCGGCTGCTCACCCCTTTTACAGGGGTAGGGTTGTTTATCGATGCAAGAGGGTTTTCCGCCAAACGGAAAACCCTCTTGTCTGTTGCCCTGTTTCGATCGGACCGGCCGGTTACTCCATCGGGCGGATGCGGACTTCGGTGATGCCCTCCAGCTCGCGGGCCAGGCGTTCGAGATCCGTCTTCTCCTCCACCTCCCCGTAGTGGTAGGGGTAGAAGATCGCCGGGCGGATCGCCTTCACCGCCTCAACGGCCTGATCCACGGTCATCGTGTAGGGCTGGTTTACCGGAAGGAACGCAATGTCGATGTTCTTCAGCGATTTGAGCTCCTGCGTGGGCTCCGTGTCCCCGGCGATGTAGATCCGCGTCCCGCCGATCGTCAGCACGTAGCCGCAATCCTCCCGGTCCTTCGGGTGGAACTGGAGGTGTCCCGGCGTGGTGTTGTAAGCCGCAACAGCCTCCACCTTCACGTAGTCGCGCGGCGTTGCCACGCTCCCCGGACGCATCGTGTAGCAGTTCATCTCGAAGGCTTCGGCCGAGGTCCGGTCGCACACGATCTCCGTATCCGGTGTCAGAATCCGGTCCACGGCCGCCACGTCCAGGTGGTCGTAGTGCGAGTGGGTGATCAGCACCAGATCCGCTTTCGGCAGCGAACCGTAATCCGCATAGTCGTTCACCGGATCGATGTAGATCGTTTTATCCCCGACGCTGATCGAAAACGAGGCGTGTTTGAAAAAATGGAACGTCAGTTCGGTTCCGTCGCGTGTCGTGAGCGTGTCCGACGGGTATTCGGCCTGTTTGGCACGGCCGCAGCCGAAGAAAGAAAGCAATGACATAAGCGTTATCTTTGTTATCAAGTGTGTGTTCATCTCTCTTGTCGTTGGGGTTATCGGGTCTCGATCCGGAAATTCACGATCCGGGTCCGGTTGTTCAGCAGCCGCAAGCCGAAATATCCGTCTCCCTCGCCCGGGGAGAGTTTGCGCGAAAAGAGTTCCTCGCCGTCGACCCGGAAGGTCGTGCGACCCGAATCGACCGTTATCTCGATCCGGATCGGGCGGTTGGCGACCAGCAGGTGACCCGCATCGGTGTACTCTCCGATCAGCGGCTTCACTTCGTCGGCCGGAGCCCCGTAGCGGTTGCCGTAGTAGCGCCGGAACCGCGTCGTCGTATTCCCGTTGCCCCCGTAGCCCACGTAGAACAGGTTCAGGGAGTTGTAGCGTTCGAAAATCCCGCCACGCCACGACGTCCGGGCGAAAAAATCATCCCCGTGTTCCGGGTCCTCGGCAGCCCAGAAACAGTTCAGGTCAGACAGCCGGTCGCAGGGCCCCTCCTCCATCAGTACCGTGGCTTCGTAGGTGATGCGGTAGTCGCCCGCAAGCAGTTCCGGATACCAGAGCGTCAGCCCTTTCGGGGCGGTAATCTCCAGGGTATCGCCGCGTTGGACGAGGCGCGAATCGCCCGATTCATCCTCGGCGATCCATTTCGTCGAGCTGCCGCAACCGACCAGGGTCGCAGCGCAAAACAGCGTCGCAAGCTTCTTCATCATGGAATAAAGATACGATTTTGATGCGAAAAGTCCAAATTCTCCGCTCGTCCGTGAAAAAAATTGTACCTTTGAGGAGCCGAATACATTTTTTTCAATTCCCGATGCAGTAATTCGCCGCATCGGACGTTTAAAGGGAAAATTTAACCGAACAACATCTCATGAATAGAATTTTTGCTACGTTGACGCTCGCAGCCCTCGCGCTTTCGAGCTGTATCAAGGAGAACGACTCCTACAAGGATCTTCTGCCCGTGCAGCCGGGGCAGTACATCTACTCCTATGTCACGACCCAGGACCGCGTGGCCATGCAGGCCGCAAATGCCGGTATGCGCGTGGCCGTGCTGGCCGCCGAGGTTGCCGAACAGCGCCAGAATGCCGAAGAGGGGGCCGAGGAGATTACGGTCGCCAACGTGAAATACGAAAGCCGTTCGGTCGTTTCGCTCCTGTTCAGCAGCGGCACGACGATCGAAGAGGTCGAGCAGGGTTACAAACTCACCTTCAACAAAACCTATCAGATGCCCGACGGATTCTATCTCGAAGGCTCGCTGCTGGTTGAGACCGGCGGCAAGTCCGAACTGGCCGACGGCGCCGTGTGGAATGTCGTGATGCAGCCCGATTTCAGACTCTACAGCTCCTCCTACAGCGGGGAGACCCGGATCGACATGAAGGGCGGATCGACCACTCTCACCGCCAATGCCGACGGTTCCTGTACCATCCAGATCTCCAACATCGCTGCCGCCATCGAGGGCAGCAGCTCGGGGGCTTCCGACTGGAGTTCGATGACGGGATTCACCGTCCGCCCGGCCGATGACGAGGTGACGCTGGCTTACTCCTCCTGCGTCGGCAAGGCCTTCGAGGTCAACGGCTCTGCTTCCGGCTACTCCATTTACAGCAACATGTACGGTTCGAGCCCCCTCCAGATGTCCTACAGCGTCTCCGATGGCCTCTATATCGGTACGCAGATCGTCAGCGGCACCCAGGAGTGCGAATTCACGTCGTCTTTCGATTACAACACTTCCGCCTATCCGGCACCCGACGTGCGTTACGTCTATTCGTTTAATGAGTCAACCCGGCAATACTCCTTCCGGATCTACTACAACGGATACGTCTATCCGAAGGATTGAGCCGGAAACGGCTTCCGCGGTTCCGACCGGGTGCGGGCGCGGGTTCCGGCCCTTCCCCTCCGGCCTTGAAAAAACGGCAGTCTCTTTCATGTGAGGCTGCCGTTTTTGTGTCCGTGCTGACGATTCTCGGACGGATCGCCGTGCGTTATTTCCGCTCGTCGAGACGCAGTACCGAGGGGATGCAGAAGGCAACCACGCCAAGCAGGCAAATCAGACTCCCGGAGACGATGAACGTCGTCGTCAAGCCGACCCGCTCGGCCAGGAATCCCGCACTCAGCAACCCGAGTGCCGAGGGCAGCAGCCCGAAACTGCGGTAGAGCGACAGCACGCGCCCCAAAAGCCCCGCTTCGATCCGCGTCTGGAGCACCGAGACGAACGAGGCGTTGAAGACACTGCTCGAAATCCCGGCTGCAGCCGTCAGCGCTGCGAATCCGTAGAATCCCGAAACCGGAAGCAGCCCCGAGCATAGGAACGAAAGCCCGACAACCAGATACATCAGGTTGATCAGCACGATGCGGTTGACCGGGTAGTTGCGGGCCCCCATGATGGCTCCGCCGAGCAGGGCCCCGCCTCCCCAGATGATCTCCACGAAACTCATCTCCCAGGTCCCGCCGCCGAAGCGGTTGAGCGTCATCAGCGGGAAGAGTACCCCCACGGGCATGATCAGAAACCATACGGCGATGGCCAGGCCGAAAAACCAGCCCAAACCCGGTTGGGAGTGCATGGCGGTGAATCCTTCGCGGAATTCGCGCCACAGGTCCGGACGGCGGTCCGGGCGTTCGGGATTCGGAATCCGGACGAAAAGCAGCGTCGTGCAGGCAACGAGTGCCCCCACGACGTCTAACAGCAGGATGTTCCCGATCGAGGTGAGGCTCAGCAGCAGGGCGCCCAGGGCCGGGCCTGCGATCTCCGAGAGCGACGAGATCACCTGGTTGACGCCCGCGATGCGGGTGAGCTGCGCTTTCGGGGCCAGGAGCGGCACCGAAGCCTGCATCGCCGGAACGTGGAAGGCCGAACCCACCGATCGGCACGCCAGCAGCAGGTAGATGTGCCACAGCTCCGCGGCGTCGAGCCAGAACAGCACAGCCAGCCCCAGCGTACAGAGGGCGATGAAACTGTCGGCCAGGATCATCGTGCGCTTGCGGTCCCAGCGGTCGATGTAGACCCCCACGAACAGCCCCAGCACCGCCTGCGGAAGCATCCCCGCAATGGCCGACAGGGCCAGCACCTCGGCGGACCGCGTCTCGACGCTCATCCAGAAGATGATTGCGTAGGCGACGATCGAACTGCTGAGGATCGAAACCAGCTGGCCGCTCCAGATAATGGCGAAGGTGTGTTTCCAGCTCTGCATGGGGAATATCGGGTGCTGCGTCCGGGTGATGAATATATGAATGGGTATGCGGGGTTCGGATGAAAAAAACGGCGGGGTCACCCTGGAGGGTCCCCGCCGTGCCAACCCTCGTGAAAAGGGTTATTTAACTGCGTTAACTATTGCCTCGAATGCCTTCGGCTCGTTCATTGCCAGATCGGCCAGCACCTTGCGGTTCAGGACGATGCCCTTGGCGTTGAGTTTGCCGATGAATTGCGAATAGGTCATTCCCTGCGCGCGGACCGCAGCGTTGATACGTGTGATCCACAGCGAACGGAATGTCCGCTTCTTGAGCTGGCGGTGTGCATAGGCATAGCACAACCCCTTCTCGACCGTATTTTTCGCTACGGTCCAAACGTTTCCCCTTGATCCAAAGTTGCCTTTGGCAAGTTTCAAAACTTTCTTTCGACGTGCGCGTGACGCAACAGCGTTTACTGAACGTGGCATAATGTAAAGTTTTTTTGGAGACTGCCAGCGACACGGTTCTCCCGTGTTCTTCGGGGCTGGTTCGTCCCGGTTTGTAATTGTTTGTGCCCTCGCGGGCGGTTTTCCTTGCGGGTCGTCTCTCGGGTTCGGGTCTCCCTTGTCTGGTCTCCCGTTGCGCTGCGGCCCTTGACGGACCTTTTCGCGGCGTTGATCGGTCTCCCTTTTCAGGTCTCCCCGTTGTCAGGCATCCCTTGCCCCCCCCCGGTCGGCGCCCCGGCGGACGCTATCCGAAGCTACCGGTGGATTACTTCACCAGCAGGTTCTTGATCTTGGCCTCGTCGGCCGCAGATACGGTACCCGAATAGCAGAGGTTCCGCTTCTGCTTCGTCGTCTTTTTGGTCAGGATGTGACTGTGATAAGCGTGTTTACGCTTGATCTTTCCTGTGCCGGTGAAGGTAAAGCGTTTCTTCGCCGCGGCATTGGTTTTCATTTTCGGCATTGTCGTAAACAGTTAATTAGTTAAACATAGCCTGCAAAAGTACGAATTTTTTCGCTCTCCGCAATCTTTTGCCGCAAAAACTTTGTGATATCGGCCTTTTTTCGTAATTTGTAGTGTCAAAAAATGTTGCGTCATGAGAATTGGCTGTTGGGGTGTCGCATTGCTCGCTGCGGTCGGGGCAATGTCCGGGGGCTGGGCCCAGGAACCCGCGATGCAGACCGTCGGGGTCGAGTTGAAAGGGGATACCATGGTCTACCGCGTGGTGCCCGTGCCCTCCCGAAGAGGCCCCGGTGTGCGGGGCCGGGCCTGGAGCGTCGAACAGAAACTCTTCGCCCTGTCGAAGTGCTGGATGGAGGTTCACCGCAACTACGCCTATCTGGACCGTTTCGGCGTCGAGCGCTGGGATTCGCTCTACCGGGCCCTGATCACGCCCGCGATGCAAACCCGTGACGACCTGGAGTTTTACCGCCTGCTTGTGGGATTCTACGCCTCGCTGGGGAACAGTCAGACCTATGTCCGCACATTCCGCCATTTCCCGCTTACCTCCATCGGTTACGAAGAGGGGTGGGTACTCCGTCTGATGGATGTCGGGG
Organism: uncultured Alistipes sp.; assembly: GCA_944321755.1. GTDB lineage: Bacteria > Bacteroidota > Bacteroidia > Bacteroidales > Rikenellaceae > Alistipes. Next base: position 3,520 of record CALUMM010000021.1, on the reverse strand, counting down.
GGCATGTGGTCGTCTCCGAGGTCTGCAAAGAGAAGGCCGCGATCCTGCCGCCCGGCTCCGAGATCCTCTCCGTGAATGGACAACCCGTCGGGGAGCGGATTGCCGGGTTGATGTCCTGTATCCCGGCATCGACGGAGCGGGTGCGGCGCCGTTGGGCCGTCAGGATCCTGCTGTACGGGCCGATCGGCACCTCGCATGAGGTGGAGTTCCGCCGCCCGGACGGAACGGAGGGCTCCGTGCGGTTGGTCAACCCGCACTACGGTGCCGAACCGGATATGGATACGCCCTGTGTCGCGCTGCCCGGATGCAGTGGGACGGAACTCTATGAGGGTTTCCGGCTGACGTGGTATCCCGGCGATGTGGCTTATCTGAAGATCGGTTCTTTTGAGTATGGACAGTCCCAGGCCTTCCGCAACGCATTCCCCGAGATCCGGGCCCGGGCCCGCAAACTCATCCTCGATCTGCGTTATAACGCTCGGGGACTCGATTATGGGGCTGCGGAAACCTTCTCCCGGCTGACCCGGGATACGATTCTTTACGGTCCCGTGTCGCGGTCACGCATCTATGATGCGGCTCTCGCAGCAAGGGGATACCACGAGTTTGATCCCGAGGATCTGGCCAGTGATGCCCGCGCGCGGATTGCCCGTCAGCACTACTGCAGCGAAGCTTTCTCTGAGCCCGAACGGGAGGAGTATCGCTTCCCGGAGGATCGTGACGGGAGGCTGGTTGTTCCGACCGTGATTCTCGTCAACGACGCAACGGGAAATGCTGCCGAAACCTTCGTCGGCTGGGCGTCGTCGCAGTCCCATATGTCGACCGTCGGAGTCCCCACGTCGGGTTCTGCCGGAAAGAAGGTTATGTATGAGGTGCTTCCGGGGCTGCAGTGCGCGGTCTGCACCGAGGAGGTGCGTCTCCCCGATGGCAGGGAGTTTGTCGGATGCGGAATTACGCCCGATGTCGTGGTGGAGGATACGATGCAGGACCTGCTTTCGGGCCGCGATCCCGCTTTGGAAAAGGCGCTTGAAATCCTGAGCGACAAGTGAATCTCCGGGAGAACCGGAAAAGGCGGGGAAAGAAGGAACGAGAAGATGTGTGTGGTGGATTTGAAATGGTGAAACGATGAATATGGAGTGGGATTTTATCGGACGTTTGTGTGTGGCCGGACTGTGCGGAACGGTGATCGGCCTGGATCGGGAGTATCGGGTCAAGGATGCCGGATTCCGGACCCATTTCCTCGTGGCGCTCGGCAGCGCCCTGATGATGGTGGTTTCGCAGTATGGGTTCGAAGAGTTCCTGGCTACGCACGACGGCCTGCGCCTCGATCCCAGCCGGATCGCCGCCCAGGTCGTCAGCGGAATCGGTTTTATCGGCGCCGGGACGATCATCATCCACCGGCAGCTCGTCCGCGGACTGACCACGGCGGCGAGTCTCTGGGCCACGGCCGGAATCGGACTGGCCGCCGGAGCCCACATGTATGTCGTGGCGGCTGCGGCGACGGTGCTGACCCTGTTCGGTCTGGAGGTGCTGACGCTCTTCTTCGGCGATCTGGGACGGCGGCGAACCATGATCGTCTTCTCCTCTCCGCACCGTGCGGCGATTGACGCGGTGTTCTCGAAACTCGAAACCCGGGAGTATTCGGTCATCTCCTATGAGGTCGAGGCGGCCCGTACCCCCGAAGGGGTGGTGCATCGTGCCACGCTGGTCATTCGGGCCAAGGGGGCGAACGGCGAGGAACCGTATATCGAACTGCTGCGTGCCGATCCCGACATTACGGTCGAGCGGATCGTCTGACGCCCCGGCCGCGGGTTGGCCGTACCTACCGCTCCCGCCGCTCCCGACCGTCGGTTGGCTGCTTCCTTCGCTCCCGGCCGCGGATCGGCCGTTTCCGCCGCTTTCGACCGTCTGCTGTCTGTTGGTCGGCTCTTTCCGATCATTCGCCATCAGTTCCCGACCGTCGGTGGGCGGCTTCCTCCGCTCCCGGCCGCGGGTTGGCCGTACCCACCGCTCCCGTTGCTTCCGGACGTCGGTTGGCTGCTTCCTTCGCTCTCGGCCGCGGATCGGCCGTTTCCGCCGCTTCCGCTGTTTCCGCTGTTTCCGCCGTTCAGAACCATCGGCCGACCTCCCGCAGGTGCGGGTCCCGGGCCATGTCATTGGGGTTGGTACCCGGCACGCCTTCGGGAATCGGCTCACCCAACTTTTCGAAGAGCTCGCTCCAGAACGCGGGCATCGTGCCGTCGGCAGCCCGGAAGTTCATCGGCCGGGCCGGGAAAATGCGTCGGTCGCAGGTGTCGCGGTAACTCTCCCAGACCAGTTCACTGCAATAGAACCGCCCGTTGTCGGGACGGTAGGAGTAGTCGTAGGGGAGTCCCGCGTACTGCCGGGCCCGCTTTACCGAGAGGGTGATCCCGGCGGTGTCGCGCAGGCGCATCGCTACGACCCCCGGCCGACCCGCGATGCGGCCCGCCCGGTTCAGAAAATCCCCCAGCGGAACGATCTGCACGCCTCCGTCGCTGGTGGCCTCCAGTACCGAATCGGCGGCGTTGCCCGAGGCTCCCAGTACCGGATCGGTGCCGTTGTCGGCGAGAAAGATCCCTACATGTGTGAAATTCAGCGTGCTGTCGCGTTTCGTGGCGGCCGTGATCGCTCCCTCCATGGCCGAGTCGGTTCCGACCTGGAACAGCAGGTCGCCAGTATGAAGTCGAGGCCCTTCCGGCGTGCAGGAGAGCCCGAAAAAGAGGATACCTATATATAATAAAGATCGCATGATTCCGGGACTGGTTTGTCGGGAGCAAAGATATTAAAAAATTTTCACAACTAAGACGCTGATTCATAGTCCGGTGCCGGAAAAGGGCCTAAAACGCGGTAAAAAAAGTCCGGAAAATATTTGGAAGTTTGCTCGGAAAGCCCTTATCTTTGCACCCGCTTCGACCAGGAAACAGCTCTGAAATCGAAGCGAAACAGGTTCTGAAAAAGTTTGAAAAAAGTTCCGAAATCTTTTGGAGATTCAAAAAAAGGATTTACCTTTGCAGCCGCTTTCAGATCGGGAAACCGGTCCGAAAACAGCAAAAAATGGTTCTGAAAAAGTTTTGAAAAAATCTTCAAAAAGATTTGGAAGTTCAGAAAAAAGGATTTACCTTTGCACCCGCTTTGAAATCGAAAGCCGATTCGAGGCAAATGAAAAAGGTTCTGAAAAATTTCTGAAAAAAGATTTGGTGGTTCGAAAAATTTGACTTAACTTTGCACCACTTTCCCACTGAAAAATCAGTGGCGGACCAAGGCGAAGATCGAAGGATCCGACCCGACAAAAAGAAAGAAATTGTTCTTATAGTAATATAGTGAACAGCGTTCTTTGAAGTATTTGAGCAGCTAAAGTTTTCCACTCTCGCAAGAGAGTGATTTCAAACAATACCTTTGAGATTTGAGCGAAAGATCTATAAACAATCTTTTTTTACAATGGAGAGTTTGATCCTGGCTCAGGATGAACGCTAGCGGCAGGCCTAACACATGCAAGTCGAGGGGC